>NZ_BMPP01000010.1 GCF_014647655.1 Deinococcus malanensis | reverse complement strand
CTTCACTCTCGTTGTCATGCGTCGCGCCTCAACCGAGGCTCAGAAAAGATACAGGCCTACAACCATTCTGTCAACTCCCTGCACTTGGCCCGGAATTGGGGGTTGAGAAACATGTTCAGGCAAGCACAGACGCTCATGGCAAGGCGACATCATGAAGCCGATGACGCGTCGCTTCTTGCCCTGGTCTGCCGCCTTTTTGACATCCGTGCTGGGGGGGTGCACTTCAGTGCAGGCCCTGGAAGTGAAGCAGGTCCTTGGCGCAGGCCAACTGTATACGGTCGCCACCATAGACCTCAGGAAAGACCGGCTGGAGCTTCACTGGCTCAACCCAACCACCCGCACGCCTTATCACACCTTCTCCGAAGTTCAGGCGCGTCTGGCGAAGCAGGGCCAGCGGCTGCTTTTTGCGACCAACAGCGGCATCTATGCTCCGGGCCCAAAGCCTTTGGGCCTGCATGTGGAGAAGGGCCAGACCCTGGTTGGCCTGAACAGGGCCCGCTCAGGCGGCAACTTCGCTCTCCTTCCTAATGGGGTGTTCTGGATCAAAGGGACCCGGGCAGGAGTTACCGAGTCGCAGACCTACCGCCGTGTCGACCCCCGCCCCACCTTCGCCACCCAGTCAGGACCGCTGCTGGTCAGCAAAGGACAGCTCCACCCCTCCTTCAACCGTGGAGGTACGAGCTTCAAGGTACGTAACGGGGTTGGCGTCTGCCGGGATGGGAAGGTACGCTTTGCCATCAGCGCCGGACCGGTGAACTTCTACAGCTTTGCCGTGTTTTTCCGCGACACCCTGAAATGCCCCGACGCTCTTTATCTGGATGGCAGCATCAGCGCCTACGCGACGCCAGACCGCAACACACAACTGGCAGAGTTCGCCGGAATCTGGACCGTGAGCCGCTGACCCGATTCAACCATGTAATCAGGGCGCCCTTATGCTGGGGCGCCCTGATTCACTGATTTTTCAGTTCAGTCGCTGACAGTCAGGGTGACGGTGCTGATGGGTTCAGCCTCGGTGTCGCCCGCTGGACGAACCTCATAGGTAATGGTTCCAGGTCCCGGTTTACTTTCGTAGTTCCATCCACAGCTGGCGTCCAACGATACCCGCCGGGTCCCGATCACGCGGGTTGCGCGCCTGACCGTCACGCTGTAGCCGCTGCCCTGTCCCTTGCCGCCAAAGCGGAAGGGCTCACTGACGGTCTGACCATCGGCGATGCTGAGGCTGAAGTCCTCGGTACAGTTGGCGGCGGCGGCCCCAGCAGCGGCAGCCCTGGTGGTGACCCGCAGGCTGGCAAGCTCGTCGCCCTGGGCTTCGCGGAGGCTATAGGTATGGACACCGGCCGAAGGACTGGGAACGTCAAAACTCCAGGTGCCGTCCTCCCCGACCGTGACCTGTCCCAGGCTGGTGTTGTCCTCGAACAGCTCCGCCTGACGTCCGGCCGTGCCCGCACCACGCAGGGTGAAGCCGCCTGCCGGAAGCGTGGCTCCTGTGGCTGGATCGGTGAAGGAGAGGTCACCCGCACCGGCCGGCTGCTCGGGAGCCGACGCCTCCTCGTCCGCCGGGGTTACTGGCTCCAGCTCCTGCGGCTCAGCAGATGTGATGGGCGCGGCCGTCCCCGCAGTGGTGTTGTCTGGGGACGCCGTTTCCGCGTCACCGTTCTGACCCTGGCCGGCAGAATCCGACTGAACCGAGCCATCTCCCGTATCCTCAGCTCCGCCCACCGTGTCTGTCTCGTCGGTCTCCGTGCCTGTATCAGTGCTGGACCTTGTGCTGATGGATGCGGCGTCAACCACATTGATCCGCACATCGCTGGAGCTGCCTCCACCCTGAACAGAGTAGGTGTGCTCTCCAGGAGCCGGCGTCAGGGTGTCCGTATTCCAGCGGCCTTCTGCGTCGGCTGTAACCTGAGCAACCTCCTCTCCTCCCTCACGGATGGTCACGGTCGTGCCGGCCGGCGCGGTCCCTCGCATGACGAAGGGGGCAGCCGGCAACGTCGAGCCAGCCACCGGGCTCTCAACCACGACACCTGTAGATGCACCGGTGGTCGCCGTATTTCCAGTGGTGCTGCGGACCGCAGTGTTCTGGCGGGGCTGCAGGAGCCAGCAACCACCCAGCAGCAGCAACAGCAGCAGAGGAATCAGCCACCAGGGAAACCCACGTCGGCGTGGGGAGTCAGTCGTGGTCGCATTGGTCGTGGAGATGGACGTTACCTGGGGCGCAGAAGCCGGCGACACTGGAACAGAGTGGATGGGCGCCGCAGTGACGACCGGAGCAGCGGAAACCGTGACGGTAGAGGCAGGACCCAACAACGAAGACAGCCCTGTCAGACCGGCGGGGAGCAGACCGGCCAGACTACTGCCGCTGAGTCCTCCCAGCAGGGCACTAAGCCCCCCAGCGTTCAGACCGGCCGCCTGCGCCCGGCTGCCCAGCACCGACAACGCGAACGGCGTCACCAGCGACAGCAACCGCCCCGCATTGGTGCCACTTCCGCCCAGCGCCGTGCCCAGACGGCCAGTCACTTCATTGACATTGCCAAACAGACCTGCCAGTTGCCCGCGCCCCTGTCCTTCCAGGCGGCCCATTTCAGCTGGATCGTCCAGCAGGGACAGGTTGAGGTTCCCGCCCGAATCCGTCAGATGCTGGTAGCTGCGGGCCTGGGCCATCAGGTCGGCGGCCCCAGCTTCGGTCCGGCCCTTGTTGACCAGAGCATTCAGCACCACCGGCAGGGTGGCCAGTGTGGCCCGCTGTGCGCCGTTTCCAAACCCTGCCGCGGTCCCGATCCGCTCGGCATACTGGCCACTGAACTGGGCTTTCATCTGGTCCAGGAGGTCACTGGTGCCCAGGGCAGTGGCGGCTGAAGCGCCTGTACCTGAAACTCTGGCACCCGAGGCATCAGCAGTCCGGTCACTGGCTGCCTGTAGCTCTGTCCTGGCCTGGGCCGCGGGTCCTGGGTCAACCCCAGCTGCCCCGGGCACACCGCCGTGCAAATCACGCAGCACGCCCATGTTTGTGCTGCTCAGGCCCCGCTGGGCCAGAAAACTCACCAGCAGGGGCAGGGTCATCTGAAGCAGGCGCCGAACTCGGTCAGGTGCTGCTCCAGGGCCCGCTGAGGCGGCAGCTGCCGCGACGATCTTCTCGTCCTGTCCACCCAGAAGCACCGGGCTCAGAAACTCTCCAGCCTGTTGCAGATTGGCCGCCCCATCTGCCTCAGCAAGTGCCTCCTGCACACTGCCGAAGCGCGGCAGATTGTCGATGGCCTCTGCGATATGCGCCTGGCCCGGTGGGGTTGCCGCGTGATCTGCCAGGGCATCCAGGGTCAGGGGCAGTCCCACGCCCAGGGCCCGCTGCGCGGCAAGCAGCTCAAGACCAGCGGCGCGGCCCAGCTGTTCTGTGGCCGCGTCCCCGAAATACGTCTGCATCAGGTCTGTCAAGTTCATGAACCCTCCTGAACCACCCGGACCGGTCATCGGGGCTGTCTGACTCCGGTGCTGTGTGGCCCGGTCTCAGCGTCAACCAGTCCCTGCATCCTCTGATGCGCGGGCTGCAGGTCGGTTGCGTGGACCATCCAGGGACAACCTATCCTGCCTGCTGCACGCTTCTCATCAGGTGAGGTAAGGCTCTTCTTTAGAGAATTTCGGCCTGTGAAATAGCTGCCGACAAACAAAACGGACGCCCGGCCTGGGCGTCCGTGACCACTCTCGAAGCCCTCAGGCCTGAGCGGCACCTTCTTCGTCCAGAGGCTCGAACTGCGGATCAAACGCGTCGCGGGCGCGCTCCACCAGGGTCAGGATGTCGTAGGTGGCGACCAGGGCATCATGCTGGTTGGTGATCTGGGCGTGCCACTCCACCACTCCCGTCGGGCGGGTCTCGCCGGGGCGCAGGTCCTTGCGGATCTTGCGCTTGCAGGTCAGGCGCGTGCGGATGGTGTCGCCAATGCCGACCGGTTCCACGAAACGCAGTCCTTCCAGCCCGTAATTCGCCAGCACCGGGCCCGGCGCGGCACTCACGAACTGTCCGGCTGCCGCACTGAGCAGGAAGTACCCGTGCGCCACACGTCGGCCGAAAATCCCTTCCTTCGCGCCGATCTCGTCTACGTGGGCGTAAAAGTGGTCCCCGGAAACATTGGCGAAGTTCACGATGTCGGCTTCCGTGACCGTCCGACGGTGCGTGAGCAGGCTGTCACCCACCTGAATTTCATCGAAAGACTTGCGGAAGGGGTGCACCCCATCCTCGCGCACCTCGCCGCCCGGCACATACTCGCGGGTGATGGCAGCCAGGGTGGTCGGGTCGGCCTGAATGGCCACCTTGTTCATGTGGTGCTTGATGCCTGCCACCCCCGCCAGTTCCTCGCCGCTGCCCGCCCGGCCCGGCCCGCCGTGCTTGAGCTGCGGCAGGGGGCTGCCGTGCCCGGTGCTCTCCTTGGCGTTGTCGCGGTTCAGGATCAGCAGGCGGCCGTGCGCGCTGGCCATGCCCATCACGAGTTCGGTGGCTTCAGTGCGGTCGTGCGTCACGATGCTGGCGACCAGCGATCCCCGGCCCATACGGGTCAGGAGCGCGGCTTCCTCCAACGTGTCGTACGGCATCAGCGTGGCGACCGGCCCGAAGGCTTCCAGCTCGTGCGGCGCGGTGGCCGTCAGCGGCGACTCGCACAGCAGCAGGGTCGGGTCCAGGAACGCTCCTTTCTCACGGTCCCCGCCCAGCAGGTCCCGCTCGCCGCCGATCACGACACGGGCCTCTTTCTGCAGGGCCTGCAGGGTCTCGCGCACACGCTCGCGCTGGTCCGTGCTGACCAGGGCGCCCATGCGCACGTCGTCACGGGACGGGTCACCCAGCGTGACCTTGGACAGCTCCTGCTGCAGGGCCGCGATGACCGGCTCCACCATGTGACGCGGCACCAGCGGCCGGCGAATGGCCGTGCACTTCTGCCCCGCCTTGCCGGTCATCTCGCGGGCGACTTCCTTGACGAACAGCGTAAACTCCGGGTCCTCGGGGCGAACGCTCAGGCCCAGCACGCTGGCATTCAGACTGTCTGCCTCGGTATTGAACGGCACGTTGCGCGCCACGATATTCGGATGCACCCGCAGCTTCTGGGCGGTCGCCGCCGACCCGGTGAACGCCACGATGTCCTGCTCCTCGACGTGGTCCAGCAGGTCGCCAGGGTCTCCGGTCACCAGTTGCAGGCTGCCTTCGGGCAGCAGACCCGAGGCGATGATGTCGCGCACCACGCGCTCGGTCAGGTAGGCGGTCTGGGGCGCAGGCTTGACCAGGCTGGGCATGCCGCCCAGGAAGGCCGGCGCAAGCTTTTCCAGCATGCCCCACACCGGGAAGTTATACGCGTTGATCTGCACCGACACGCCCTCGCGCGGCACCAGAATGTGCCGCGCGACAAACGTACCGCCCTTGCCGAGCTGTTCGACCTTGCCCTCCGGCAGGAAGCGCTCGTCGGGCAGTTCACGCCGGGCCATGCTGGCGTAGCTGAACAGCGTCCCGATCCCGCCCTCGATATCCACCCAGCCGTCACGGCGGGTCGCGCCGGTTAGCAGGTTCAGGGTGTAGTAATCCTCCTTGCGCTCCATGAGGTAGGTGGCCAGCGCCCGCAAGGCCCGCGCCCGCGTGTGCATGGTCTGCTTGCGGATGGCCGGTCCGCCCACCTCGCGCGCGTAACGCAGCGCCTGGGCGAAATCCACACCCTCGCTGGAAATCACGGCCACCGGACGGCCGTACACCGGGTCGACCAGCGTCTGGCCGTCGGCATTGGTGTGCCAGGTGCCGTACACGTAGGAAGCAGGGCGGAGAAGGTCAGTGGAAAGGATCGTCATGGAAGCTCCTTGAAAAAAGGGCCCTGTATCAGAGGCCCATCACGCAAAAAACGCACCTGCACTGCTCAGACGCTCTTGAAGCCCTCGAACGGCTCCTTGCAGGCGTCACACACGTACAGGCGTTTACACAGGGTCGGCCCGAAGCTTCCCGTCATGCGGACATTCAAAGAGCCGCAGCGGGGACAGCGGGTGGGTTCGGGGTCCAGGGTGATCAGGACGCCCTCCCCTGCCGGCGCGGGAGGCGCGATGCCGTACTCGCGCAGGCGTTCACGGGCATCCTCTTTGATCCAGTCGGTGGTCCAGGGAGGCGTGAGGGTGCTGCGGACCTCCACGTCCTGCACGCCCAGGGCGCGCACCGCGTCCCCGATGCTCTCACGGATGACGTGCAGTGCCGGGCAGCCGCTGAAGGTGGGTGTGAAGGTCACCGTAACGCGGTCGTGCTCGACGGTTACGTCACGCACCATGCCCATGTCGGTGACGGAGACCACCGGAATTTCCGGATCCGGCACAGCCGCAAGCGCGGCCCAGACCTGTCCGGGCGTGACATGCGGAGCGGTCATAGGGTTACCAGACCTCGGCGTTCGGGTGGGCGCGGGCTACCACCTGCATCTCAGCAAGCAGGGGGACCAGATGTTCGGTATGGACCTCACGGCCAGCCTGGGCGGTGTCCGTGACAGCAGGCAGTTCCAGACCGCACTTCTCCTTCAGGTGGGAAAGCACGACGCCTTCCCAGCGGGCGCGGACGCCGCCCAGTTCCGGCACGATGCCGGCTGTGGCGAGTTCGGCCTCGTCGGGGAGGGGTTCGAACAGCTGACCAACATGCGGCCACAACTTGTTCAGGGCGTTCTGGGTGCGCCGCCGGCTCTCGTCGGTGCCCAGAGCCAGACGCTCGACCCACAGTGCACTGTGCTGCAGGTGAAATTTCTCCTCGCGGACTGCCTTGGCCGCGACCTCTGCGAGAGGAGCGTAGGCACTGGAGCGGGCTTCATCGAGCCACAGCGCCTCGTAGGCGTCAAACAGAAACTGACGCAGCATGGTCAGGGCCCAGTCGCCCCTGGGAAACTCGACCAGGCGGACACAGCGGTAGTCCGGTGCGTCCCGGAAGTACGCCAGCTGATCGGCGTCACTGCCGTCGAGTTCACGGCGCAGGTCCAAAAACAGGGTCGCGTGCCCCAGCTCATCCTGCGCGATGTTGGCCAGCGCGATGTCCTCTTCGAGGATCGGCGCGTGGCCGGTCCATTCACTGTCGCGGTGCGCCAGGATGATCTCGTCGTCGGCGAGCGCGGTGAGCTTATGGATCAGCGCTTCACGCAGTTCCGGAGTCAGGTTTAGGGTGTCGGGCTGGGTCGCGGTCATGGCTTCACTTCCCCTGGGGCGCGTCCTGGCACCAGGCCCTCACGCTTGAGTTCGCCCACATGCCGGCCGATCACGCCGTAATACTGCTGCTGCTTGTACGTCTTTTCCCTGGCGGGCGCAAACCAGCTCTCGATGGTTCCCGGATCGTCGTCGGTCCGGACCGCTGCCGTTTCTGGAAAGACCAGCCACGCCAGGGCGTCGGGGTACATCAACCTGGCCTGCCTCAGGGCGTCGCCGGGTCCCGATGCGTCCACCGTGCCGGCCAGATCCACGAAGGTCATGGAGCGCTTGTTGGTGCGCTTGATGCCCACGTGATAGGTGCTGACCTCCCCGGGCGTGGCCAGCAGATCAGGCTGGGTGTCCAGTTCCTCAGGGGTCGCAGTCAGCAGGTCAGTCTCGCGCACAGTCCAGAGGCTGATGGCGGCCGGGCGGCGCACAAACACGTTGCGGGCAGTCAGCAGGGCATGCTCCGGGTCGCCGGCATGCACGCTTCCCACAGCCTGATAGGGCCGGCCCGGCGCATCCTGCTTGAAGACCTCCCAGCGCTGCCACTGGGTGTCGGTTGAAGCTGCCGTCATCAGTCGGCGGCCTGCCCCAGCCCACGCGCAGCGTAAGCCTGCATCGCCTCACGCACCCAGGCGCCGTCCTCGTGGGCATGCTGGCGGGCACCAAGCCGCTCCTTGTTCAGACCCTGCTGACCCTTGATCACGGCCCAGAACTCGTCCCAGTTGATCGGGCCGTGCTTCCAGTTGCCCTGCTCGTCCTGATGCAGGTCTGGGTCAGGGATGGTCAGGCCAGCTTCGAGCAGTTCAGGCACGTGCTCGTTGATGAACTCCTGGCGGACCTCGTCGTTGCTCTTGAGCTTGATGCCCCAGCCGGAGAGCGCCCCGCTGTTGGGACTGTCGGCGTCGTGCGGCCCGAGCATCATCATGGAGGGCCACCACCAGCGGTTCAGGGCGTCCTGAGCCATCTGCCTCTGCTCGGGCGTGCCCTGGGCGTAGGCCACGATCATTTCCTTGCCCTGCTTGTGGTGAAAGGTTTCCTCGGAGCAGATACGCACCATCGCGCGGCTGTAGGGGCCGTAGGAGCAACCTGCCAGCATGGTCTGGTTCTTGATGGCCGCGCCGTCGACCAGCCAGCCGATCATGCCGACGTCCGCCCAGGTGTAGGTCGGGTAGTTGAAGATGCTGCTGTACTTGGCCTTGCCGCTGAGCAGGGCGTCCAGCATCTCCTCACGGGTGGCGCCCAGGGTCTCGGCGGCGTGATACAGGTACTGGCCGTGCCCGGCTTCGTCCTGCACCTTGGCGATCAGGATGGTCTTTCGCTTCAGGGTGGGCGCGCGGGTGATCCATTCACCTTCGGGGAGCATGCCGACCACTTCCGAGTGGGCGTGCTGCGAGATCATGCGGATCAGCTGGCGGCGGTATTCGGCCGGCATCCAGTCGCCGGGTTCGATCTTCTCGCCGCGGGCGATGCGGGCGTTGAAGGCGGCGTGCTGCTCGGCCGTTTCGTTGGGGGGCAGGGTCTGCGACATGTGGACTCCTCCAGGGTAGACACGGGTTGCCTAACGGGCGTTAGGTTCAGTGTACCCCGAAGCCACAAAGGAGCACGGGGTTACGGTTACAAAGGCAGCCGGACCTCCGGGCGGCGCAGCTCACCCTTGCAGGCGTGCGCGTGTCCCAGCGGCCCGTGACCAGAACCTAGTCCCGGCGCGGCGCGTATGGCCGCCTGTACGTAGGCGTGTGCCTCGCTGACCGCGACGAGCAGTGGAAGGCCGCGTGCCAGATTGGCCGTGATGGCGGCCGAGAGCGTGCAGCCGGTTCCGTGGGTATGCGGGGTGTGCTGCCGAGGTGCTTCTAGCCGCAACTGGGCCTGAGGCGTGCGAAGTTCGTCAATCACGGTCTCGCCTTCACTATGCCCCCCTTTGAGCAGCAGCGGAAGGTGCGTGGGCAGTTCCGGGCCGAACAGCACCGTGGCTTCCGGTAGGTTTGGCGTGACCAGCGTCGCCAGCGGCAGGAGTTCCTCGACCAGGACCTGCACTGCCTGGACATCCAGCAGGGTGTCCCCACTCTTGGCCAGCAGCACCGGGTCCACCACCAGGGGAAGCTGGCGACCCCGTAACGCGCCAGCCACGGCCCGCACCACTTCGGCATTGCCCAGTGCCCCGGTTTTGACTGCTGCTACTGGAAAATCGGCCAGGACCGATTCAATCTGCGCGGTGACCAGTTCGGGGCTCAGGGCCTGCACCGCCTGCACCCCCAGGGTGTTCTGCGCCGTGATGAGGGTCAGGGCGCTGGTGCCGTACACGCCGTGTGCCTCGAAGGTCTTGAGGTCAGCCTGAATGCCCGCGCCTCCCCCGGAATCAGAACCGGCGATGGTCAGCGCGACCGGCAGGGGAGTCATGCAGCCTCCCGGAGGGTCTGCCGGACCAGCGCCAGCACCCGGCGGGCCGTCAGCGGGGCGAGCAGCGCGCCGTGGCGACCGTGCCCGGTGGCGACCACGACGTGAGGAAGCGCAGGGTGCGGAGCGATCAGGGGCAGTCCGTCCGGCGTGATGGGTCGCAGGCCCATCAGCTCAGCCTGCACCGGCCGGTCCGCGTGAGCAGGCACCGTCGTCCGCGCCATATGACCCAGCCAGCGCAGGGCCCAACGGTCCGGCTGCATGGCAGACCCGCGGGCGGTCGCCCCCACGTACAGCCCGTCCGGGCGGCCCAGGGCGTAGCCATGCAGTCCGCGGCCCCGGCGCCGGGTGCCGTACTGGGCGGGATGGTCGCTCGCCCCCTGAAGCAGCAGGGCCTGACCCTGCTCAGCCCGGACCGGCAGGCCGAAGGCACCACTCCAGGCACCGGTAGCGAGCACGACCAGGGAAGCGCGGCGTTCACCGGCTTCAGTCTGGAGGCGCACTCCACGCGTATCCGGGCGCAGGGCCAGGACGCGGGCGCGCGTGACCTTCACCCCCGCCAGCGCGGCGCGCACCACGCTGGGCGGATGGAGGGAGCCCTCTTCCGGAACAGACTGGTGCGCAGGCTCAGACTCCTGCCCACCCTGGCCCCGGCCGATATGCAGCACTCCGGGTCGAAAATGGACGCTCTGGCCGCCGTACGCTTCAAGACTCCGGGCAAAATCCGGCCACAGGGACAGACTTTCCAGGGCGTCCGCGTGCAGCGGCGTGCCATGCAGGCGTTCCCCGTGCGGCGTGAGCAGACCCGCTGCCGCGCGCCAGGCTGCGCCGGGCAGGTCGGCATCCAGCACTTCGACCTCCAGACCGGCGTCCCGCAGGGTGAAGGCGACGGCCGAGCCGATCAGCCCACCTCCCACCACGATGACGCTCATGCGCGGGCGTCCACCGGGGGCACAAGGTCGGGCACTTCCGGGTCGGGCAGACGGGGCACCCCAGCCGCAGGGCTGCTCGGGCTGGCGTGGTCGCGCTCGGCCATGCGCCCGGCCAGATACCCCAGCCTGCCCGCCTGCACCCCCAGCGCAAAAGCGCGGGCCATGGCTACCGGATCACGCGCCTCGGCAATGGCGGTGTTGACCAGCACGGCGTCCGCTCCGGCTTCCATGGCCTGGGCGGCGTCACTGGGCACCCCGAGACCGGCGTCGACGACGATGGGCACCCGGGCGCCGTCCAGCACCGTGCGCAGCAGCTCGCCGGTGCGCAGGCCCCGACCAGTGCCGATCGGACTGGCCAACGGCATGACCGTGGCACACCCGGCATCTTCCAGGGCGCGTGCCAGCACCGCGTCGGGCTGTACGTAGGGCAGCACCGTGAAGCCGTCGTCCACCAGTGTGTGCGCGGCGCTCAGCGTGCCGACCGGGTCGGGCAACAGCCAGCGGGGATCGGGAATGACTTCCAGCTTGACCCAGCTGACTCCCGTGGCCGCGCGGGCCAGCCGGGCAACCCGCACGGCCTCCTCGGCGGTGCGGCAGCCGGCGGTGTTGGGCAGCAGCTGATAGCGGTCCAGGTCCAGGGCGTCGAGCAGCCCCACGTGGCCGGGCGCACGCAGTTCCACGCGGCGGATGGCGACCGTCACGATCCCGGTACCGCTGGCCTCCAGCGCCTCACGCATGACGCGCAGGTCGGTGAACTTGCCGGTGCCCAGCATCAGGCGTGACCGGAACGACTTGCCGGCGATGGTCAGAAGGTCGTGTTGAATGGACATGTCAGCCTCCTCCGATGATGCGGACGATCTCGATGATGTCCCGGGGCTCCAGCAGGCGGTCCGGCACACGGGCGCCGGGATAGAAGTCGTCGTTGACGGCCACCGCGACCCGCTCGGGTCGCACGTCCAGTTCGCGCAGCAGGGTGTGCAGGGTCAGGCCGGGACGGTGCGGATGAGCCTCGCCATTTACCTGCATACGGCCTCCTCCACAACTGGAGCGGACAGGGCCCTGCACAGTGCAGCAGCCGCCTCAGCGGGGTCCGGGGCGTCCAGCACGGCGCGGACGACAGCAATCCGGGAGGCACCAGCCGCGATCACGGCCGCGACGTTCTGCAGATCCAGCCCGCCGATGGCGTACCAGGGAATGCCCGTGCGGGCTTCCGGATAAGCGCGTGCCACCTGCCTCACATACTCCAGTCCAGCCGCCGCGCGGCCCGGTTTGGTCGGGGTGGCATGCACCGGACCCACGGCGAAGTAAGCCGGACGCTGGGTGGCAGCGGCAGCCGCCTGCGCGGGGGCGTGCGTGCTGAGGCCTACCCGCAGGCCCGGCGCCAGTGCCCGGGCCCAGGTGAGGGGCAGATCTCCCTGGCCCAGATGCACGCCGTCGGCGCCACTGGCCGCCGCAATGTCCACCCGGTCGTTGATGAACAGGGGCACGCCCCGCGCGTGCGCCAGATCACGCAGCCGTCCGGCCAGCCGGATCACCGCACGCGCTTCACCATATGCTGGCGAGTCCGCCTTGCAGCGCAGCTGCAGGGTGTCCACACCGCCGTCCAGGGCGGCCTCCACGCGCACCACGAACTCGTCTTCCGGCTGATCCGGGCGGGGCGTGGCGACCAGATACAGCCGCCCCAGCGGGCGGGTCATGCGCCAACCTCCTCGGGCTCGCTGGCAGGACGGTCCAGGTAGATCTGCGATCCACCTTCGCGGAACTCGCGGGCCTTTTCTTCCAGCCCGGCCAGGATGTCCCCGGCGCGCAGGTCATGGCTGAGTTTCATGGAGCAGAAGTGCGGGCCGCACATGGAACAGAAGTGCGCGGTCTTGGCCGCGTCGGCCGGGAGGCTCTCGTCGTGCAGCTCACGGGCCTTTTCCGGGTCGAGTGCCAGATTGAACTGATCCTCCCAGCGGAACTCGAAGCGGGCCTGTGAGAGCGCGTTGTCGCGGGCCTGTGCTCCGGGATGGCCCTTGGCGAGATCGGCGGCGTGCGCGGCGATCCGGTAGGCAATGACGCCGTCGCGCACGTCCTGACGGTCGGGCAGGCCCAGGTGTTCCTTGGGCGTCACGTAGCACAGCATGGCCGTGCCGTACCACGCGATCTGCGCCGCACCGATGGCACTGGTGATGTGGTCGTAGCCGGGCGCGATGTCGGTGGTCAGCGGCCCCAGCGTGTAGAAGGGCGCCTCCTGGCAGACTTCCAGCTGCCGGGTCATGTTCTCGCGGATCAGCTGCATGGGCACGTGGCCGGGCCCCTCGATCATGGTCTGCACGCCCTGATCCCACGCGATCCGGGTGAGTTCACCCAACGTTTCCAGTTCCGCGAACTGCGCGGCGTCGTTGGCGTCCTCGATGCTTCCCGGGCGTAGCCCGTCCCCCAGGCTGAAGGTAACGTCGTAGGCGGCCATGATCTCGCAGATGTCGGCAAAGTGCGTGTACAGGAAATTCTCGCGGTGGTGCGCCAGGCACCACTTGGCCAGGATGCTGCCACCGCGCGACACGATGCCGGTGCGCCGCCGCGCCGAGAGCGGAATGTGCGCCAGTCGCACGCCCGCGTGCACCGTGAAGTAGTCCACGCCCTGCTCGGCCTGCTCGATCAGCGTGTCGCGGTACACCTCCCAGGTCAGGTCCTCGGCCACGCCGCTCACCTTTTCCAGTGCCTGATAGATCGGAACGGTGCCAATGGGCACAGGGCTGCCCCGCACGATCCACTCACGCGTCTGGTGGATGTATTTGCCGGTGGAGAGGTCCATGACCGTATCGGCTCCCCAGCGGGTGGCCCAGACCATCTTCTCGACCTCCTCCTCGATGCTGCTGGTCACGATGCTGGTACCGAGGTTGGCGTTGATCTTGACCCGGAAATTCCGGCCGATGATGGTGGGTTCCAGTTCCGGGTGATTGATGTTGGCGGGAATGACTGCGCGTCCGCGCGCCACTTCCGAACGCACGAATTCCGGCGTGATGACGCGGGGAATGGCCGCGCCGAAGCTCTGGCCGGGGTGCTGGTGGGTCAGCGTGAACTCGTCGGCCTGACGCAGGTTCTCGCGCAGGGCCACGAACTCCATTTCCGGGGTGATTTCCCCGCGCAACGCCGCCTGCATCTGGGTGATGGCCTGCCCGGTGCGGGCGCGGCGCGGCAGGGGCAGTGCCGGAAAGGGCATGGGTCCAGCGCCGTCCAGGCGGGCCGAAAAGCGCTCGGTCTGTGTTTCCAGACACGGGTCGGTCGCCAGCCAGGGCCGGGCGTGTGGCAGGCCCCGGCGCGGGTCGATGCTCACGGCCGGATCGGTATAGGGGCCACTGGTATCGGGTACCAGGACGGTGGGGTTGGAGGTGCGGCGCGTCAGGCTGCCCACCATTTCCAGCGTGGCGGACTGGTGAATGGCGCGCACCGGTACGCGAACCTGCGGGTGCAGGGCGCCGCTCAGGTACTGCTTTTCACTGTTAGGGAAGGGCGTGGTGGTCAGGGCGGGGGGATCAACAGGTGCGGTCATGGGATCTCCACATGGGGCCGGGCAATGGCCCAGGGCAAATGAATCAGGACACAGGCGGCGCACCGGGGCGGCCCGTCGGGGAATGGCACTCGAATGTCAGGTCAACACGTTATGGAAGATCCGCGCCTGGTCGCTTGAAAGCGCACGCCCGCCCTTCTCTGCTGGTCCAAAAAATCACCCTCCCCCAAAGCAACTTCGGAGGAGGGCGGTATCTGTCGTTTCCGCACCTGTCACTCTCCCTCCGCTGGTATGAACCAGATCAGGTTCCTAGGGTTAGGCCGTAAAAAAAGGCCCTCTCAGCCCCGCTTTCGGCTATTGCGGCCTGAGCGTGGGCACCCCTGGTGACGCTTCCGAGTGTGCCACCACGGCCGGGCCGGGTCAAGCGAAAGGTTCGGACGGGCCGTCACCGTGCCCTCTACACTCGGAACGTGAGGCACAACATCGCAGGATCGTCGCCCTGGGAGGCAGTGATGGGATACTCGCGCGCCGTGCGGGTAGGCAACGTGGTGCAGGTCTCCGGCACGACCGCCACCGTGAACGGGGATGTGGTGGGGGTCGGAGACGCCTACACCCAGACTGTCGCAGTTCTGGACATCATTTGCGGGGCGCTGAGGGCAGCTGGCGCTGAACCCGAGGACGTGGTGCGTACCCGGATCTATGTCACCGACATCGCCCACTGGGAAGAGATCGGGCGAGCACATGGAGAGGTGTTCGGCCAGATCAGGCCGGCTGCGACCATGGTGCAGGTGGCCGCTCTGATCGACCCGCGTCACCTCGTGGAGATCGAAGCCGAAGCGATCGTTCCATGAGTCTGGACAGGCAAATCGAACTTGACCGTAAGCTGCGTGCCGCCATACAGGAGGACCTCCGTGTGACATACGCGCTGGCGTATGGAAGCTTCACTCAGGGCACGGCCGACCGGTTCTCTGATCTGGAGTACTGGCTGTTCGTACGGCCGGAAACTCTGGCGGCTTTCGACGTGAGCGGCTGGCTGGAGGCCATTACACCCGTCCATCACCTGCTGGTCAACGAGTTCGGCACGCCCACGGCGATATTGCCAGGACTGTTAAGGGTGGAAGTGCATGTGGCGTCGCATGACGAACTGGCCGGTGTCGCGGCGTGGCCCGGCGAACATGTGCGTCCGCAACGGATGCTGGTCAAGGACCAGGACGGTGCGTTGGCGGCCATTCTGCAGACCCTGAGCGGCAAACAGCTGAATCCGACGGCCGAGGCGCAGCAGATTCTCGACCGCACCCTGAACTGGCTGGCGTTCGGTCTGAACGTGCTGGCTCGCGGTGAACAGGTGCGCGCCCTGGAACTGCTGTGGTGGGTGCGGGGCGGCGTGCTGCGTCTGGCATGCCTGGAGGCCGGACAGACGGAGTACTGGCTCAGTCCTGCCCGCCTGGCAGAGCAGCGCCTGCCGCCGGAACTGCTGGCCCGGTATGCCCACCTGACCGGGGAGCTGGACAAGCTGGAGCAGGCCTACGCTGAAGCAGTCAGGTGGACCATAGAACTGGCCGGTCAACTGGGACTGGAGCTGAACAGTGAACTGACCGCCGGGCTTCGGGGCCGCATCCGCACTGTCCCACGCTGAGGCGGTGACGCCCGCAATGAACAGGGCACCGCACCCCCTGCGGAGTCCGGTGCCCCTGAAATCCCCTGCTCAGGCGATCAGGCGGGGGCGGCCAAGCGCGGCATGCTGCATGAGCAGGAGGTAGCCAGCACTCTCCAGCGAAAGACGGCCTGCGGCGTACAGGGCACGCAGGGTGGGTAGGTGATACAGCTCGCCGTCCTCGTCACGGACCAGATCAGCGGGGTCAAAAGAAGTGGCTTTCAAAGAGTTGCCTGATCCGTCCATACGCTCTCCCCGTACCCGTCAGACCAACATGAAGGGTTTCTTTAAGTGATCTAAATTATTCACACATCTCCTGTCGGAATTCTGACGTGACTGGCAGAAATCTAGACGTGCCCAGGGGTAAGCCGCACAGGGCAGCGGGCCATACTGACTCATGTCCTCTTCCCTGCTGCCGGCCGGCGCACCACGACTTGGCCTGGGGCTTGCCGCCCTGGGCCGCCCGGGTTACATCAACCTCGGCCATGGTCAGGATCTGGGTGCAGCCAGGGACATAGATTCCATGCGCCGGCACACTTTCGACATGCTTGACGCGGCCCGGGCTGCGGGCCTGTGTTATTTCGACGCCGCGCGCAGTTATGGTCTGGCCGAGGCCTTCCTGGGCGGGTGGCTGCGCGAACGCGACCAGTCGCCGGTGGTGGGCAGCAAATGGGGGTACACCTACGTGGCCGGCTGGCGCACCGACGCCGACACCCACGAGGTCAAGGATCACGGTCTGAGCACCCTGCAGCGGCAGTGGCCCGAAACTCTCGGCGCTCTGGGCCGTCAGCCCGACGTGTACCTGATTCACTCGGCCACGCTGGACACCGGGGTCCTGGAGGACAGCGCTGTCCTGGCCCGGCTGGCAGAACTGGCAACGGCCGGCGTGCGCGTCGGCCTCAGCACCACTGGTCCTCAGCAGGCCGACACCCTGCGCCGCGCAATGACCCTGCAGGTCGACGGCATGAATCCTCTGAGCGTGGTGCAGGCCACCTGGAATCTGCTCGAACCCTCGGCTGGCCCGGCCCTGGCTGAGGCTCACGCGGCCGGCTGGAGCGTGGTGGTCAAGGAGGCAGTCGCCAATGGGCGCCTGACCGCCCGAGGCCTGACCGGGCAGGGTGACGTGCCACCTGCGCTGGCCACAGTCGCTGCGGACCTGGGGATCACCCCGGACGCGGTGGCCCTGGACGCTGCATTGAATCAACCCTGGGCCGACGTGGTCCTCAGCGGCGCGAGCACCCGGCAGCAACTCAACGACAACCTGCGGGCCCTGCACATCCAGCCTGGCGGCACCAGGTCGGCTGAACTCCCGGCCCTGGCGCACGAGCCGGCCACCTACTGGCAGGCGCGTTCAGGACTGCCCTGGACCTGAACTGCTGGACCGCGGCACCTGACCATGACTCCGGGCGTCCAGCATGAAAGTGGGCATTTTTGGCAGCGCCGTTCAGGACTGGGGCCTAGACTCGGGGAGACCACCTCTTCAGAAGCTTTCTGTCCCCGTGCCGGGGTCTCCTGCCCTGCCGGCATCTGCCTTGAAGGAGTCTTTCATGCCTGATTTCTCGCGCCCTGCCTGGTTTCTGCCCTCGACCTGTCTGGCCCTGACCCTGCTGCTGGGTGCCTGCGCCCAGGACGACCTGCAGGCCACTACAGCCCGGCTCGGCTCCCAGGAAGTCTCCGGGGACGCCGCAGCCTGGACTGCCCCGGAAGAACGTCCCAGCCTGGAAGAGGGGGAGGCTCCGCTGCCGGACATCGGCATCGACCCCGGTGTGTTCCAGAACCAGCCTGGCACCGACAACACCGACGCGGCTGCCCTGGGCCTCCCCCTCCCCGGTCATGAACAGGCGGGCGCAGCGCTGACAGCACAGGCCACGTATCTGACCTGTCGCAACGAGCCCAGCGGCCCCTACCTGCGCATTCAGACGGACCAGGTGCGCACCGGAGCAGTCAATTTCGTCGAGGGCACGGCTCATCTGCCGGCGGTCCGGGCCATCCCCACCGCCTTTCCCTACATCTACCTGGGCGGACAGCCCCGCGAAGGTGTGGCCGCCGACGCGGGGGTCTACGTCCACTATGACGGCAGCTGGATTCCATTCGTGGCCGTGGCGGGGGGCGGCGGGACCCGCAACCTTCCACGTGAGACCGATACCCAGGGCCGGGTCTTTGTCTACCGGCTCGATGGTGGTCAGGATGTGGCCCTGCGCATGTCCGTGCAGCGCGACAATCAGCTGACGCTCGACATCACCGGCAGCTGGGTGAAGTTCCAGCTGATCAGCGGCGTGCTGACGCGCATTGGGGAGGTTGGTGCATCGACCCGCACGATCGTGCATCCTCTGGCGCGCGGCTGGAAAGCCAGTGGCGAGGATCAGGTGTATAAGGTGATGACCACGATTGCCTTCCCGGGCAGGGGCAACTTTCAGTACCTCAGCGGCAACTACAGCTTCACGGGATCGAGCTGGCGTGATCTGGCCACGGGCCATACTGCTTTTCAGGGCACCAGAGAGACCCTGCCACTGACCAGAGGGCGGCTGTACAGCGCCTGCGCCGCGCCGCACGATGTGGTGACACCGCACCCCACCAGCGCCCTGCCGCAGGCCCAGGCCGAGATCAGACTGCGCCGGAGCGCTGGGCTGAGCCTGCTGCCCGGATATGACCTGAGCTATCAGGCCAAGGTCATGCAGACCGTGCGCGACACCCTGACATTGGGAAATGTGGGCCAGGCCGGGTCGTTCGTGCACTACGCACTGACACCTCTGGGGCGTGAGCAGTCCACCCGACCGGAAGCGGGTCGGCTGAGTTCCGGTGAGCAGGCTCAGATTGACTTCGCTGCCATCTGCGAAAAACAGCCCGGCCAGACTGTGCAGGGCTTTGACATCCTGTCCAGCCGTGGTGAAACCTACACCGCCACGTCTGGACCCAGTGCCCTTCCGGGGGCCCAGTACGGGGACCTGCTGTTCCGCAAGACCAGGGTGACCGTGAACCTGGAGTGCACCGAGAAGTAAGCGCCCTGCGGAAGGCACCGGTAGCTTTTCTGTCCGGAGCGCAGCCTGACCCACCCGGCAAACAGACCGGACGATTCAAGCTGTCCGGTCTGTTTGCCGTAGCAGTCACCTCGGCCCTGCTGCCTGAAGCTCAGGAGTTACGGGGCAGGCTTCTCACTCCGCCGTTCGTCCTGATCCAGACCACCATCGGCGAGCGCCTGCAGGCTCGGGCGTAGCGCCGGCAGTTCGGTCCTGGCGGTGTGCCATACCAGTGCCGGGTCGATGCCGAAATAGTCGTGCGCCACCACGTTGCGGATATCACGCAGGTATGCCCAGGGCACCTGTGGGGTGCGGTCCTGGACGCTTTGTGGAATAAACTTGGTGGTCTCCCCCAGCCGGGCCAGATTGCGCAGTACTGCGTCACGGGTGCGTTCGTCGGCCAGGAAGGTAGTCGGCGAGAGGGCCGAGGTATAGGCGCTGATGCGGTCGATAGCGTCCAGCAGATCAAAAACCCTCCAGCGCCAGCGCTTCTCGCGGTGCGAACGGGGCAGTGGAACCGGCACCCGGGTCACGTCCACCGCGTCGGCCAGAATCTCGCCGCGCAGCGGGGCTTTCAGCGCGCCCTCGGTCATCACGTCCACCCGCCGGCGCAGCAGGTCCTCCATCACTTCCTTGACGCGCATCAGGTCAAGCAGCCCAACCCTGGCGTCGGGCCCGAAGTCCACCAGCAGGTCAATATCGGCGGAACTGTCGGCTTCCCCGCGGGCCACTGACCCGAAGATCCGCACCCGGGTTACACCCAGCGCCTGCCAGCGCGGCGCGCCTTCACGCAGAAGAGCAGCGACGGTTGACAGGCGCAGGTCAGGAAACAGCGGTGAGGTTGGGCCGGGCGCGGAGCTCATGGGGGCGAGGATAATGTGCGGCGCCTGCCCCCGACCCACAGCGAAACTTCAACTCCAGTTCCAGACGGTCGGTTCGTACTCGTAGCCTACGGGTAGCCGGCGCAGGTGCCCCACGGCCGGGAAGGGGAAGTGATACGCACTGACCCACATCTTCTCGCGGACCACCATGTCGAACAGGCGCGCGCGGGTTTCGGCGGCCTGCGCGCCATTGACATCGAAGCCGACATACGCGCCCGGGTGGCGCAGCGACAGCAGGAAATGCCCGGCGGCGTCCCCGAAGATCAGGGCGCTCTGGTTGCCACTGGTCGCCCGCACGCTGAGGTGGCCGGCGGTATGCCCGGGCGAGGCGATGGCCGTTACTCCAGGGACGATCTCCGTCTCGGGCGCGATCAGGGTAAAGCGGTCCTTCAGGCCGATCAGGTTGGCCTGCACTGACGCATTGGGATTGGCCTGGGTGGTCCAGAACTGGAATTCGGCGCTGCCCATGACATGCCGGGCATGGGGATAGATCTGGCGTCCTTCCCGCGTCAGGCCCCCGATATGGTCGCCGTGGCCGTGGGTGATAAACACCGTGTCAATGGAATTTGGCTGAATACCGGCCCGGCGCAGGTTGTTCAACAGCTGCCCGGTATCGCCACCGCGACCGGTGTCGATCAGCACGCGGTTGCGTCCGGTATCGATCACGACGGGGTTGAAGTGGTTGACCGTGTCGTTTGCAGGAACGCTGTATTCGGCCAGGGTCGTGGCAAACTCTGCCTGACGGTCGGGGTTGGCCCCCCAGGTCGGCAGGACGGAGGCCAGAGGGGCGGTCCCGTCGCTGACCACCGTGAGGGTCATGTTCCCGATCTTCTGACGGTAAAAGCCATTGCCGTTCATTGGGCCGCTGGACGAGGCAGGGGTGGCCGGAGCTGCCTGCTGGGCACCGACCAGGGGCGCGGCGGCACTGAGCAGACCGGCAGCCCCCAGCAGACGCAGGGTGTCGCGGCGGTTGACCGGCGCTTCGCTGGTCGAGTCGGTCTCGGAAAGGCGGGCAGAACCGTCAGTGTCAGTCATAGAAACTCCTCCTGTTGGAACCGTGAGCAGCAAGACCATTTAACATTGAGGGAAACAGCGCCTTTACGGTTGTAACTTCCCCCACCCTATGAAGAAGAGCACAAGCCACTATGCTGCGGGGCAATGATTGTCGCGGTGGGCCATGACCTGATCGAGATCGAGCGCATCCGGCGCATGCTGCAGCGCGAAGGCCGGCGCGCCGAGAAGCTGTTTGCGCCGTGTGAACTGGAATATGTCGCGCGCCTCAGTGACCCTGCTCCCAGTCTGGCCGCGCGCTTTGCAGCCAAGGAAGCTTTCCAGAAGGTCTGGCCCCGTCCGCACGGCTGGCGTGACGTGTGGGTGCAGCGCGAGCGCACGCCGGAGGGCCCTTTTCCCTTCACGCCGCCAGTCCTGGGCTTTACCGGAGCCATTGCCGAGGAGATGCGGGCGCGGGGCTGGGTGGCCCACCTGACCCTGACCCACACCAAAGAGCACGCCTCGGCCGTGGTCGTGCTCGAAGCGCCTTAGGCTGGGCTGCCAGTTGCTGGCACGTCATTCCGGCGAGCTGCCGCACCATCGGGACCCTAGACTCGCAGCCATGCCCATCCGACTGATCGCCACTGACCTGGACGGCACCCTGTTGCGCGGCGACCTGAGTGTCAGCCCCCGCACGCGCCGGGCTCTGGACCACGCGCGGTCCGCCGGGCTGCATGTGGTGCCGGTCACCGCCAGACAGCCCCGGGGGGTCCGACGGATCGCTGAGGCCGCCGGCTTTGAGGGCTGGGCGCTGTGTGGCAATGGTGCCCACGGCGTTCATCTGCACACAGGCGAAGTGCTGTTCGAGGCACATGTGCAGCAGGATGTCCAGAAGGCTGTGGCGCAGGCCCTGGTGACCCGCGTGCCCGGGGTCCTGTTCGTCAGCGTCCGCCAGGGGGGTGAGGTCTTCGTGGCCCAGGAGGGATACGCGGACCTCGCGCATTTCGAAGACCACAAACGTGAACCGGCCGAGATGGGGGCCTTTGCGCTGGCCGACGTGCTGGAGCAGCCGAGCCTGAAATTCATCGTGCGTCATCCGGCCCTGAGTCCCCGAGAACTGCTTGCACACGTGCAGGCGCTGGGACTGCCGGGATTCGCCGTTACCCACAGTGGAGCCCCATTTCTGGAGGTGCTGGCCGAAGGCGTCAGTAAGGCCTGGGGCCTGGAACGGCTGTGCGCCCATCTGGGGGTGCGCCGCGACGAGGTGCTGGCCTTTGGCGACGCCCCCAACGACGCCGAGATGCTGGCCTGGGCCGGACGTGGCGTGGCCATGGCCAACGCAGAACCTGAAGCCGCAGCCGCGGCCGACGAACACACCCTTTCAAACGAGGAAGACGGGGTGGCTGCCGTGATCGAGGCGCTGCTGGACCCGAGCCCTTATGGCGCGGTGGCGCGGGCGAGTTCCTGACCCTCGTCCCCGGTGATGGTAAAGGTATAGGTCTGCGCTTCCAGGGCCACCCAGTTGACCCGCTGCTCCATGCAGGCGTCCGGAAGCACCAGTTCAGGGGCAGCCGGGTAACGCCGGTCGATGCTGCCTTCCCGGTAGGTCTCCAGGGTGCGGGTCAGGTCGTTGGCACAGTTCTGGGCAGCGGCGCGCAGGGTCACCGTACGGGCATCCTGGGCCGAGGCTGGGGGGGCCTGCTCACGGTCCCGCAGGATACGGACCTGGGCTTCGAGCGCCGCCACACGGCGGGTCAGGGCCTCGTTCTGTGCCCGGGCTTCCTGGTCCTGGCAGCCGCTCAGAACCGGGGTCAGAACCAGCGCAAGAAGAACGACGGACCGCGTCACGCGAGGCAGGCTAACGCAAAGCCCGGCCTTGAGTGATGCAGGGAAACCAGTGTGATGCATCGATGAACCGCAGGCCCCTGCGGCCGCGCACTTCAGCGGTTCAGGACGCTGACGATCTCCACATGGCTCGTTTGTGGGTAGAAGTCGTGTGGGGTGACCTCGCCCAGCTTCCAGCCGCGCCGCAGCAGGTCACCCACGTCACGCGCCCAGGTGGCCGGGTCACACGAGACATACACCAGCCGGTCGGCGGTGCTGGCGTGGATCTGTTCGCGGGCCTCCTCGTCCAGGCCGGCGCGTGGGGGGTCCACCACGATGACGTCGGTGCCCAGTTCGCTGAAGCGCGCCGCGTCGCCGCTGCGGTAGACCACATTGTGCTCGCCACTGACCGCCACGTCCTGCCGGCCACGCGACAGGGCCTCCGGCGCCGAATCCAGCACCGTAACCTTGCGGAAGGCCGGAGCCAGATGCCGGCCGATGGCGCCGGACCCACCGTACAGGTCCACCGCGTGATCGCCCTCCCCCGCCAGCTGCGCCGCGCGCAGGTACGCCAGTCCGGCCGCCTGCGGGTTGACCTGGGCAAAGCCGGTAGCCGAGACGCTGACCTGCACCTGCCCGAACTGCTCGCGGATCTCGCTCTCACCGGCGATAAGGCGCACCCCAGCGCTGAAGCGCCGTCCAGCCGGCTGGGCCAGGCTGACCCCCACCACGCCGGCGTCCATCAGATGGTCACTGGCGCGCAGATACTGCCGGGTCTCGCCCGGCCCGATCAATGCGGCCACGACTTCTCCAGTCAGGCCACTGGCCCGGAAGGCGACCTCGGTCGCCGGGTCCAGCAACTTGGGGTCGAGACGGTCCACCACGGCCTGAATCTGCGGCATCACCAGGGGGTCTTTGTCCACCACCAGCGGGTCGCTGCCGCGCCGCTCGCGGTAGGCCAGGCCCTGCGGCGTCACGAGGTACTGCGCGGTGTTGCGGTAGGCCCAGGCCTGCGGGCTCGGCACCGTGTCGTTCACAGGCCGGCGCACCTTGGCAATGCGGCTCAGGGCCTCTTCTACGAAGGCCTTCTTGTAGGCCAGCTGCGCCTCGTAACGGGCGTGGGCCAGGTCAGCGGTGGGCAGTTCAGGGGCGTCGACCCGGTCGGGACTGCGCCGCAGCACCTCGACCACCGTGCCCTGACGCACCCCCTTGCCAGCACGCACACGTGCGGTGACGCGCTCGCCGGGCAGGGCGCCGCGCACCAGCACCACGCCGGACTCGTCACGGGCGAGCCCCAGCCCCCCCGCGACAAGTTTCTCTATTTCCAGCGTAAGCAGTGGCTCGGACATAGGTACAGGGTAGCGCGGCGCGTGAAGAAATGGCCCGGTGAGGGCTCATCCAGGCTGTCCTCACGAACGGAAAGAATTACTGTATGAAACGCACCATTCCCCTGCTGATTGCTGCCCTGCTGCTCGCCAGTTGTGACAACGGCGCCGAGACCGAGACCGACACTTCCACCAGCACGACCACCACAACCACGGACCAGGAAGACACCACCCAGACCACGTCCACCACCACGACCGAAGACGAGGAATAACGCTCAGAGCTATTCAGCAACCTCCGGCGCCGATACGCCCGCGCCGGAGGTTGCTTATGTGATCAGCATTCCCGGGAGCAGCCCGGTCCTAGCTTCGCTTCAATGACCGCTCGGCAAGCACCCCGGTCACACCGCCCCAGATGAAGTGGGCCACGATCATCAGGGCGTTGCGCCGCGCCGGGTGATGGGTGGCAGAGCTCAGCAGGCCCGTGGCCGGCAACATCCCCAGGTAACTGCCAGTCCACACGACAATTCCCAGACCGATTCCCTTGACCACCGGCGGCCCGGGCAGGTCCCGCAGCGGCGCGTACAGAGCCCCGACCGCCGCACCGTAGGCAAAGTGATTCACGACCGTCGCGGCCTTGAGGACTGTATCGTTCTCCGCCACGGTGTCCAGGCCCACTGCTTCAGCGGCATGCTCGGTGATCTGTTCCGGCGGCAGCGGGTAGCGTTCCCGCCGGGGCAGCAGCCAGTGCTGGGCGCCCAGCATCCAGACCGACATGGGCAGGGTGGCCACACACCCGGCTAACGCAGATTGCACAAAAGGATTCATGGCCGGATCATGAGGGAGCCGGGCGTGAGAGAAGCTCGGGCTGGCCTAATGGGCGTTGAGCCGGACGCCGGGCGAGGGGAATATCAACAGATGAAGTCCAGAAGCCAGTGTCTGAGCGGCCTCTGGACTTCGCGTTACTGCTGTGCATCTGCCCGGTTCCTGCCTCGCCCGTCTTGCGGGCCGGTTCGATCAGGAGCGAGGCTTCAGCTCTCCTCGTACTCCAGATAGGTGTAGCCCAGCAGTTCCTCGCCGTAGTCTTCGAGCAGCTCATGCTCCTGCCCTGCCGTGAGGGTGCCGACCTTCAGCGCCGCGTCGGCCTGATCTTCAATAGAGTCGCGCAGCATCGGTTCCTCGTAGCCCATCGACTCGATCATGCGCCGGGCCTTCTGGCCACGCACGAACAGATCGATGTTGAACCGGCCGCCGGGGCGCACCGTGACGTGGGCCTCGCTGACCTTGCCGAACAGGTTGTGCGAGCTGCCCAACACGTCCTGGTAGGCGCCCATCAGGAACACACCCAGGTAGTAGGGCTGCTTGCCGGGCTCGTGCAGCGGCAGGGTGGCCTTGACGTCCCGCAGATCGATGAACTTTTCGATCTTGCCGTCTGAGTCACAGGTGATGTCCACCAGGGTGGCCTGCCGGGTGGGCTTCTGGTTCAGGCGGTCCAGCGGCACGATGGGAAACAGCGCCTGGATCGCCCAGTTGTCGGGCAGGCTCTGGAACAGGGAGAAATTGCAGATGTACTTGTCGGCCAGGACCTTCTGCAGATCTTCGAGCTCGTCGGGCACGTACTTCTCGCTCTGGATCAGCTTGGCGATCTTGCGCAGGATCGCGTTGAACAGTGCCTCACCACGGGCCCGGTCCTGCAGTGTGACGTAGCCCAGGTCAAACAGGTCGTGCAGCGTCTGCTTGTCACCGACCGCGTCGTTGTACATTTCGCGGTAATTGCGCATGGAAATGTTCTGCACGATCTCGTGCATGTCCTTGATCAGCTGGTGGCTGTCCTCGGCCGGGGCCACAAGTTCCTGATCTTCCAGGTTGCGGGTGGGGCCGGTCACGTCGATCACCGGCAGGATCAGCACCGCGTGGTGGGCGGTCAGGGCCCGGCCGGACTCGGAGACGATGATCGGCTCGGGCACCCCGCGCGCCTTGCAGGTTTCCTGAATGGTGTACACCACGTCGGCGGCGTACTCCTTGACGGTGTAGTTCATGCTGGCGTAGAAGGTCGTCTTGGAGCCGTCATAGTCCACGCCCAGCCCACCGCCGACGTTCAGGTACTTGAGTTCGGCACCCGCAGCGATCAGGCCCGCGTAGGTCTGGGTGGCCTCGCGGACCGCGACCTTGACCCGGCGGATGTCAGTGATCTGCGAGCCGATATGGGTGTGCAGCATGACCAGCGAATCGATCATGCCCTCTGCTTTCAGGCGCTCGACGACCCGCAGCAGCTCGTAGGCGTTCAGGCCGAACTTGGCCTGATCTCCGCCGGATTCCTCCCACTGCCCCGAACCGCGCGCGTGCAGCTTGAACCGGACCCCGATGGCCGGCCGGACCCCCAACGCCTTGGCCTGCTTGAGAATCCGGTCCAGTTCACTGAACTTTTCGATGGTGATGACGACGTTCTTGCCCAGCGTGCGGCCCCACAGCGCCAGCTTGATAAAGCCGTCGTCCTTGAAGCCATTGCAGCACAGCAGGGCGTCGGGGTGCATGCGCTGGGCCAGACACAGCGCCAGCTCGGCCTTGCTGCCGGCCTCCAGCCCGTGCGCGTAGTCATAACCTGCCGACGCCACGGTCTCGACCACCGCGCGGCGCTGGTTGACCTTGATGGGAAACACGCCCTGGTAGTGCCCGGTGTAGCCGTATTCGGCGATGGCCTGCCCGAAGACCTCGTTCAGGTGCTTGACCCGGCCAGCCAGCACCTGCGGAAACCGCAGAATGACCGGCAGGCTCTCGCCGCGGTCAACGATCTCGTCGACGATGGCGCGCAGCGGGACGTGCAGACCCGGACTGGTGGTGGCCTCCAGCTGGCCTTTGTCCGAGACACGGAACCAGCCGCCGCTCCAGTTGGGAACCTGGTAAAGCTCGGCAGCATCAACAGTGGTAAATCCGGGGGTGGGGGTACTCGTCACAACAGGCGTCCTCCATGGGTAAGGTAGGCTCGCCGTGCGCGGGGTTCGGAAAATGACAAAGTGCCTTTCACGGACGCCGTGCGAAACCGGGGCAAATGATACGGCACGCCCCCCCCCTGTGCGCCGGGGGCCGGGTTGCATTTCTCTCCTCAATGAGAGAAGCGAGACCCAAAAGGTCTCGCTTCTTCTCATTCTGGCGGTCCGGACGGGATTTGAACCCGCGACCTACTGCGTGACAGGCAGTTATGCTAACCGCTACACTACCGGACCAGCGGACAAAAGATTAGAGGCCATGGCAGCGGAAGTCAAGTCGGCCGGCTCTTCCCGGCAACCACGCTACCCTGCCACCATGTCCCTCTCAGAACTGGTTGCGACTCCCGGCCAAGTACAGTTCACGCGCGGCGGCCTCAACGAAAGCCGGCACGAGATTCACGTGGCGGTGGTGGACCCGGCGGGCTGGGTGGTCGCCTCCTGCGGCAACGCGGATCTGGTGACCTTTCCGCGCAGCACCAGCAAACCGGTGCAGGCCCTGCCGCTGGCCCGCGTGGCTCCGGACCTGCCGGCCGACGAACTGGCGATCGCCTGTGCCAGTCATGCCGGCACCCCGGCGCACCTGGACGTGGTCAGGCGCCTGCTGGCCCGCTCGGGCAGCACAGCGGCCGACCTGCTGTGCGGCACCCATCCGCCCTTCGACGCCCAGGCCGCAGCCGAGCTGATTCGCACAGGCACCGCGCCGACCCCGCTAGACCACAACTGTTCAGGCAAACACGCGGGAATGCTGCTGAGCTGTGTCCTTCACGGCTGGCCCAAGGAAGGGTACACCGAGCACGATCATCCCCTGCAAGCCGAAATCCGCTCAGCACACGCGCAACTGGCCGGAGTGGCACCCGAGCATGTGCATGCCGGAACGGACGGGTGCAGCGTGCCGGCCTTCGCACTGCCGCTGAGTGGCATGGCGCAGGTTTTCGCACGGCTGGCCGACCCGGGCTCTGACGCGGCCCTGGGGCGCATCTTTGCGGCCATGACCGCTTACCCAGAACTGGTCGCGGGGCCAGGACGGCTGGACACCACCCTGATGCCCCTGGTTCCCGGCCTGGTGACCAAGATGGGGGCTGAGGGCTTTTTCGGCCTGGGGCTGCGCGATACCCCGCGCGGGCCGCTGGGGGTGGCCTTCAAGATCATGGACGGCGGCGAGCGCGCGCGCGCCCACGTGGCGCTGGCGGTGCTTGACGCGCTGGGGGTGGCCATAACGCCAGAGTTGCGGGCGCTGGCCCCGGCGACCCTGCGCAACTGGGCTGACCGCGAGGTCGGTGAGGTGCAGGTGAAGCTGCCGCTGCACTGGAGGCCCGAAGCGGCGCTTTAGAGCGGTTCGATGAGAACACAGACTGTCGGCATCCTCCCATTCTGCGTCCTGCTCGGCACAACCCACTCGTTCCGCCCGTCTCAACAATGCCGTCTTTTAGAAAGATGCTCTAGGCTGCCAGCCATGTTCCGCCGCGACCCGTACGCCGCCGCGCTGGCCCAGGCTTCCGAGGTGCTGGGGGGCGATGTCAGGCCCCTGCGCGCGCTGACCCGGCTGGCGTTTGCGCGCGGCGGTGTCCTGGCCCTGTCCCGTGGCGGGCAACGGGTTTTTATGCCGCTGGGTGGGGTATCAGCAGACGGACTGTTCGAGCTGGCCAGCGTGACCAAACCGTTTACCGCCGCTCTTGCCGAGGTGCTGGCGCGTGAAGGCCTGCTGGACTGGGAGACTCCGCTGCGCGCGCTTGGCGGTTCCTTCCGGCCTCTGCCCCGGACACTGACGCCCCTGGCCCTGGCCACCCATACCGCGGGCCTGCCCGCTCATCCGGCGCGGGCCGCCATGACCATCCTGACCCGCTACCACGATCCCTACGGTGGCATGAGTGCCCGGCACGTCCTGGCCAGCGCGGCCCGCTGGGCCAGTCCACGGCAGGCGGGGCGGTTCATGTACTCCAACCTGGGGGCCGGCGTGCTGGCGCTAGCCTGCGCTGTCGCCGCCGGCGAGGACCTGAGTCCAGAAGGGTACGGCCGGGCTTTGGGGGCCCGCGTCACCGCTCCATTGGGCCTCCCGGATGTCAGCCTGAGCCCAGGCCGCACTGTCGTGACACCCACCGGAATGCTGGGCAGCCCCACGGTTACGGGCTTTGGGCCGCTGGCGGGTGCAGGTGGCCTCTACGGCAGCGCTGCGGACCTGCTGGGCTTTGGCGAAGCCCATCTGTCGGAGCAGGCCGGCACACACTGGACCCGGCTGCTCAAGCCTTCCGGGCTCCCACGGCACCTTGACGGCGTGGCCCCCGGGTGGATGGTCTCGGGCACAGCACGCTGGCACGACGGAGTGGCCCGAGGTACCCGCGCGGGGTTGGGCTTTGACCCTCAGGCCGGCGTGGTGGTCGCGCTGCTGGCCCGCGGCGGCGTGCCTCTGACCGGGGTGCGCGGCGCTGTGCCCATGCTGCTGGGCGCACTTTTGGGGGCCGGCGCTGCGGCCCCCTGAATCAGGCGCTCAGGGCACCAGCCAGGTCACACTGCGGGCGTCGTTCAGGCCACTGATGACCGTGCGCACACGCCAGTTGCCCTGGGTCAGGCCGTAGGCCGTGTCGTAACGCGTCAGGGTGTTGCCGCTTAGGGTGTACAGCAGCCCTGTCGGTGTGATTGTCACGTCCCGCAGGTCACTGACAAAGCTGGTCACCGTGGCTGCAGTGGCGCGTACACCGTCCCACAGCAGCAGCGGGCCTGTCGAGGACACGTTGTTACGCCAGGCCGCAAGCAGGGGACGGTTCCCCGCCGGTCCCGCCCACAGCCGGTCATACCGGTCAGTGCCAAAAGCCTTCAGGGCTGCCGCCGCGTCGGGCTCTCCGGTGGTCTTGAGCGGCTGGATACCGGAGTCGGTAGCGGCCAGAATCTGCGCGGTCCCCCCTGGGGCTGCATAAGTCACCAGATCCCTGACTGCAGGCACAGGCAGCGGCGCGCTGACCTCGGCCACCGTGTCGCCAGTGTTGAGCGGGGCCACGCGCAGCACCTCACTGCCCCCACCCATGCGCGGGCGGCTTACCACAGCAACGTCACGCTCGGCAGCCGTATCACGCACGACCGCCAGCCTCACCGGTGGCACGTCGGTACCCGCAACAGGCAGGAAGGTGGGCAGCAGGGCCGTCCAGACCAGAACGCCGTCATCGCGGTACAGCGCCAGACGCTGGGGGCCTCCCTGGCATTCACTGAGGGTCAGCAGGCGATCACGCGCAGCGCTGGTGGCGGTCTGGCGCAGACACGGGGTAAACGGCAGGGTGCCGAACGGCTGAGGGGTGGCCAGCTGCAAATCGCGGCTGTCCAGTCCGTCGGTGCGGGTCAGTGCAAAACGGCGGCCACTGGACAGTGTCTCGACACTCACGCCGCCGGTCACGGTCTGGCGGGCCACATCGGTAAATGGAGTGCTGGAGGTGTCCTCCGTGGGGGTCAGGGTGCGCAGCGTGGTGCCACCATCGGTGAGCAGCACCAGGGGAAGGTTTGGGGTGCTTTCCTCGGTGCCGGTACAGGCAGCAAGCAGCAGGGGCAGCGCAAGAAGGGCAAAGCGGGGTTTCACGGACGGTCACCTCTTGAGGGGCAGGGCTGATTGAGGGCAGAGCCCGGACATCAGGGCAGCAGCGGAATGTCGAAGCCTTCCTTGGTCAGGTCGAATAGCGGGTAAAAGGCCTGCCCGGGCAGACCGACGGCCAGACGGTAACGCCCCAGCCCCAGGTCGGCTTCCGCCTGCAGGGCCCAGCAGCAGCGGTCAATGGTCAGCCCGATCACCGGCGAGATGGGTGTGTAGTTCTGGCGCACGCCATCCACCCAGGTGAAGGTCTGGCGCAGGCTGGCCGTCAGGTAGGCGCCGGGCTTCTCCCCGTTGCCAATGGCCACCGTGGCCCGCACCGGCGCCACCGTCAGCGTATCGGTGGCCACGTCGTTGGGGTAGGTGCCGCTGCGCGTGCGGCTGTACAGCACCCGGCCCGAAATCGCCGCGCGGCTGCCGAACTGCCAGTTGGCATCGGCGTCCACCCGCGCGAGCTCGGTGCGTTTCTGGTCCAGGCCCGCGACATTGAGCACTGCCACCAGACCCAGCCGCTGGCCGGGACGGGTGACACTGACGGTGCCGGTCAGGGTCGGCGCGGTCCAGCCGCCACGCCGCAGGTCGTAGGGGCCGCCGTAGATCAGATTCCAGCTGTTGGCGCTGCCCTGCACGGTACCCACACCGAAGGTCACCGTACCGCTGGACGTGGCGGTGGCCGGAGGCTCAAGCAGCAGGTCATGGGCGGTGAAGGCGCGGTACTGGCCGCGCCAGGTGATGCTGTGCTCGCCGCTCATGCGGGCGGGTTCCAGGTAGAAAGTTTCGCGTCCTGTCACCGTCACCGGATTCAGCACGACGTCACGCGTGGTGGACAGGCTGTAGGTCACTCCCAGCTCGCTGACCGGCTCGGTCTTGAAGTCGTGGATGGCGTACACCGTGAAGGTGTTGGTGCGCAGGTCGCCCGTCACGGTGGCGCTGACCCGGAACGGAACGAGACCGGTGCCCTTGCGGTAACCACCGGACGCGCTGAGCGACAGGTTCGGGAACGGCCAGGGGCTGCTGCGCGTCACGGTGGCAGGCTTCGCCGGCTGCGTTTCGGTCGCGGGCTGCGCAGGCGTGACCTTCGGCGTGCCGCTGTCCGGGTCACTGAGGGTCACGTTGTAGGTGAAGTCCTGCAACTCACCGGTGTCGATGTTGTGGCGCAGTGAGGCGTCAAGGCGCAGGGGCAGGCGGTTGACGCTCAGGGTGACACCCAGCGGCTGCTGATCCTGCGGGGCCAGGAACAGATCACGGGTATAGGAGATGCCGAAGCGGACATCCCGCACCGGCACGGTGCTCAGCGTGATGCTGACCGGAGCGCTGAGCACCCGGCGGTTCACGGCGTCAAACGCAAAGGGGCTGGTGCCCTCGGTGCGCAGATAACGCGTACCGAAGGTAATGGTGTTGTCCACGTTGAAGCGCTGGGTCAGTTCACCGCTGACGAGCAGGTCCACCGTGCGGGCACCGGTCCCGTAGTAGCGCCCGGTAAAGGTATTGCGCAGCCGCAGGTCCGCGCCCGGCCAGGGCTGGGCCGTGTAGGACAGGTCGTGCTGCTCCTCGAGCCGGGTGGTGGTGATGTTGATGCCCTGGGCACTCGCACTGCGTGAAAGCGGGTTGCTCTGGGCGGTGTACTGCCCAACACTGAACCGGGTGTCCAGGCTGAAGTTGCCGTTGGTGTACACCTTGGGGTCAATGATGACCTCCGGCTCCTTCAGCGGCGAGGTGATGGGGGTGGTCGCCTCCGGGCCAAAGCGGTCGACGTAGTTAAACTCCGCGTTGAAGCGGGGATATTCCACCTTGGCACCAAAATTCACGTTGGTCACCCCGTGGACCCCGTCACCTTCCCGGCGCCCGATATCGCGCCGCGTGACGCTCAGACGGTAATCCAGATCCCGCACAGCTTCGGTCAGCGGAATCCGGCCACTGGCGCTGAAATCAATGTCCAGGTCGTATCCGGGATTGGGCTTGCCGTCCGCCAGGAGTGGCTTGGGATTGGCCAGGGTGTACAGGTTGATGCGGTCCACATAGGGCAGCGGCGCGTAGGAGCGCAGCGCCACACCCACCCCCAGGCTGGGGCTGCGGTTCTGGTAGTAGCGCAGCAGGGTGGTGCCCAGCGTATTGGAACCGATCGAGAAGGGCAGGTCCGCTTCCACGACCGTGCCGTCCCGGTCGTCCCGGCCGATTTCCAGCCGGGGCTGGCGGTCCCGTTCGTTCAGGGGGAGCACCAGCACAGGCAGAAACAGTACCGGTACGTCCACCAGCAGCAGCTGCGCCCGGTAGGCGATCAGCCGGTCACCGGGATACACGATCAGGCGCTCGGCCCGGAAGGCAAAGTCGTTGGGTGTGCGACCACAGCGCGCGCAGGTCGTGAAGTAGCCGCCGCTGGCACGCAGCTGGCCCGGAATGCGCTCGACCTCCGAGCCGCGGATTTCCAGTTCGTCGTCACTGATCAGGACGTCTTCACCGGTGATCTGCTCCTCGCCCAGATTGACCACCAGGTTCTCGCCGCGCAGGTCCTGGCCGTCCTTGGCCGTGGTGTAGCGGGCGGCGCCCACCAGCGTCAGGGTGCGGCGCGTCCGGTTGAATTCCACCCGGCGGGCGCGCACCACGTCGTCATCGACGCGCAGCTCTACACTTTCGCCAGTGATGATCACCAGCTCCTGGCCGTCCACCTGACGCAGTTCCAGCGTGTCGGCCGAGATGATCCGAACGGTCCGGGCCTCGGCAGCGCTCATGGCCCCGGCCAGCAGCCCCAGGGTCAGCAACGCGCCACGGATGAATCCGGCGCGGCGCTGGGGAGACGTGCGGCGCCTCATGGCGTACCCGCGACAGCCCGTAGGGCCAGCCATGAAGGCCCAGGCGCAGAAGGCAGACCAGGAATGCCCAGCTCAGGCAGCGGCTGTGCGCCGGCCAGTACCGGGCCGCCCGAATCCCGCACGCCGGCCAGCCGGTTCAGGGTAGTGCCAGGGTAATAGAAGCCCAGTACATGCAGGTGGTCATACCCCTGCCTGGCCAGCTCCAGGGCGCCGTACTGCGACAGCCCCACGCCGTGGCCGGCGCCACTGCCTTCCACGATCAGGGGGCTCAGGCCGCTGAGGATCGCGCGGCTGCTCGTGGCGCCCAGGGCACGCACAAAGCCGCCGGCCCGAGCCCCACTGATGTGCGCCACACCCGCCGCGCCACTCAGGGTGATTTCCTGCGGTCGCCCGGATTCGCTCACGCGCGTGACACTCACCCCGCGCAGGGCCCCAACTTTCGCACCAAACTGCGTGGCCACCGCCTGCACCTTGCTCAGCGGCACTTCCAGACGCCAGCGCGAACGCGGCCCGTTGGCCGAGAACGGATCGGGCCTTGCGGTCAGATACGGGATGTCCTTCCCCCAGACCTCCGCACTGGATGCGGTAAAGCCGCCTGAATCGCTGCTGAAGTAGGTGCTGGCCGGTTTGCCGGCGTAGGCGATGACCTGTGAGGCAGTCGCCGCAATGGCCGCGTCGGGCCCGGGCTTCTCGGCATCCATGCCGCGGTAGACCTGACAGCTTTCGGTGGCGCAGGTGTCGTAGGGTGCCGACGGGTTGATGCGGGCAGCAACGTAAGTCCGCGCGATCACGGCCTGCGCGGCCAGGGCACTGGCCGGCCAGCCACTGGGCATCTCGGCCGGCACCACACCGCGCAGGTAGTCCTCGACATCAACCACGTTGATCGCCTGGACACCTCCGTCCTGGGCACGCAGCAGCACTCCGCCGCGGTAGAACCGCCCACTGATCTCCACCACACTACCCGGAGTTGGTGGCAGATACAGGGCCGTATTTCCGGCATCCTGGCCGCCCAGGGTCAGGTGCGCACCCGGCTGACGGCCTGAAACCCCGACCAGCCACGTGTTCATGGTCGGGGGCTGGGGCAGGGCGGCCAGCACGGAAGGAGCCGCCAGCGGCGAGGTGGGGGTGGGGGTCACCGGTACCCGCACCGTGACCTGCTGTCCACTGGACACCAGCACGCGGACATTCAGGGCCTGGGCCCCGGACAGGGCACCGAGGAGCAGGGCTGCCCCCAGGGCACCCAGGCTGCAGTGGCCAGATGAGCTGCGCCGGGAACGCAAACGAAAAGGCATGATAGTCCGGAGTATAAACAACCCTTCATCTCCAGCGCCTGACAGTCGGGTGAGAACGACGCCTGCTCCCAGAGCGCGGCATGATGCAGGGAATGAGCGAGACGGCCAGCAAGGCAGGACAGGTCTGGGCACATGTCGGGCAGCCCTTTGTCAACCCCGGTTATGACGTGATTGTGGCCGGAGCCGGACGCATGGGTGCGGCCTGCGCCCTGTACCTGCGCCAGCTGGCTCCTGATCTGCGCCTGCTGCTGCTTGACGAGGGTGGCCTTCCCAACGAGGACGGAGCCACCATCCTGGCCCCAGGCGTCTGGAGTGGCCAGGACCTGCCGGCCGCATGGCAGGCCGAGGCCGCCTGGGTCCGTGCGCAGCTGGTCACTGCTTTTGGAGAAGTGGGCTTCGAGGACCGGCCGCTGCTGGAATTCCATGAGCAGGAGGCAGACGACACGGTTGCGAGTTCCGACCTGCAGGCGCGCTTTCCCATTCTGTCCGGGCTGGTCCAGGTTGACCGCCTCCCGTTTGCCCGGCTTGACCCGCGGGCTGCAACCTACCGGCCGGGCGCCGTGGCCCTGGCCTGCGCCCAGCAGGCGATCCGGCAAGGGGCGGACCTGATGCTTAACGCCCATGCGACCCTGATCCCCGGCGGCGTCCAGGTGGAGCGCCTGACTGTGACCAACACACACCAGATCGTCACGCACGAAACCCACATGCTGAGCGCACCTCAGGTGATTATCGCCCTGGGCGCCGAGGGACCATACGCCGCCGAGCATGACCTGGGCGTGCATACCGCACACGCCCGTGCCTATCGCCAGGTTCCGCGTCTGAATGTGTCCAGCGACGCTGCTTCACCCATCCTGCGGACGTCTGGCCTGACCCTGCGCCCACAGACCGGTGGCTTTACCCTGGTTCCGGCCATTCACCACCGCGACCCGCACGGCTACCTGCCGCAGGGGGGCCACCTGACCGGGGTGCCGACCGGACTGCGCCGCGAAACCCTTGAGGATCTGGTGGCCCTGATGGACCTGCTGCCGGCACTGGCCACCGAGGCCCTGGAACTGGGGCGCAGCATCAGTGACGTTCCGGGGGCCTGGCTGGCGTTGCCGGGCGGATCCCCTCGCGGCCGGCCCCAGCATCAGGCCCTGCCGGGTGCACGCCTGTTGCTGGGGGGGCCGCTGGCCGACGTCCTGGGCCTGAGCACCGCCTACGACCTTGCCGCCAGCGTGGCAGGTGTGCAGACGCGGCCCTGGAGCTGAACTCCGGGAGCTGTGGTCAGCACGCCCCTCTCCTCTCTGGGCCGCTTGTCTACCCGGCGGGTCCGGGCACGACCCACTCTCCCCTATGCTGCCGGATATGACCGTCAGGCCGGGTACCGCTTCCAGGGTGCTGCGCACCGCCACCGCAACAGCCCTCCGGCTGCACCCGGGGGCCTTTCTTGACGCGCGCCCGACCTGGGAGCACCGGAGCGGATTCCTGCGAACAGGCATGATGACGCGAATTTTCCGGTACCCAGGGGTGAGTGCCTGACAGCCGGTTTTTGCGCTGACATCGTGGCCCCGCCCCTACAGGCGGGGTCTTTTCCTTTTTCTTTCAGGGAGGCCGACACATGACACAGACCTTTGAACCCGGCACGCTCGAGGCCCAGGATGTGCTGCGCCTGGCCCTGACCAGCAAGGTATACGGCGCGGCAGTGGAAACCGCCCTGAGTCCGGCACCGGCCCTCAGCGAGCGGCTGGGACAGCAGGTGTGGCTCAAGCGCGAGGACCAGCAGCCCATCTTTTCGTTCAAGCTGCGTGGAGCCTACAACCGCATGGCCCAGCTCTCGGCCGCCGAGCGGGCCCGGGGAGTCATTACCGCCTCGGCCGGCAACCATGCCCAGGGGGTGGCCTATTCGGCGCAGGAGCTGGGGGTCCGGGCCGTTATCGTCATGCCGGCCACCACGCCCGAGATCAAGGTGCGGGCCTGCCGCGCCCGGGGCGCCGAGGTCGTGCTACACGGCGACAGCTTCAGTGATGCCGAGGCGCACGCCTACATGCTGCAGCGCGGGCAGGGCCTGACCTTCGTGCATCCCTACGACGACCCGCATGTGCTGGCCGGACAGGGCACCGTGGCCCTCGAACTGCTGCGCCAGCTTGACGAGGACCGGCCCTACACGGTGTTCGTGCCGGTCGGCGGCGGCGGCCTGATCGCCGGGGTGGCCAGCGTCATGAAGGCCCTGCGTCCCGACGTGCGTGTGATCGGTGTGGAGCCCGACGACAGCGACGCCATGTACCAGTCGTTGCAGGCTGGGCACCGTGTGCGCCTGGACACGGTGGGCATTTTCGTGGACGGCGTGGCGGTCAAGCAGGTCGGCGCCTACACCTTCGACCTGACCCGTCGCTACGTGGACGGCTGGGTGCGTGTCAGCACCGACGAGGTGTGCGCGGCCATCAAGGATGTGTTCGACGACACCCGCGCGGTGATGGAACCCGCCGGCGCCCTGGCAGTGGCCGGTCTCAAGCAGTACGCGGCGCGGCTCCAAGAGCCGGGGCAGACGCTGGTGGCGCTCACCTGCGGCGCCAACGTGAATTTCGACCGCCTGCGCCACGTGGCCGAGAGAGCCGAGATCGGTGAGCAGCGCGAGGCTATCCTCGCGGTCACCATCCCGGAGCGCCCGGGGGCTTTCCGGGAATTTATCGAGGTGATCGGCCCCCGTGCCGTGACCGAATTCAACTACCGCTACGCTCCACGCGAGAACGCGCGCATTTTCGTGGGCGTTCAGCTGGCCCGCGCCGCACAGCGTGCAGAACTGCTGAGCACCCTCACCTCGCGCGGGTACCCGGTGACCGACCTCACGGACGATGAACTGGCCAAGGTCCATGTGCGCCACATGGTCGGCGGGCGCGCGCCGGAGGCCGCCCACGAGCGGGTCTACTCGTTTACCTTTCCTGAACGGCCCGGCGCCCTGCTGGAGTTCCTGACCCACCTGCACGGCCGCTGGAACATCAGCCTGTTTCACTACCGCAACCACGGCAGTGCACACGGGCGGGTGCTGGCGGGTCTGCAGGTGCCGACTGGAGATGAGGCCGACTTTGCCGCCTTCCTGCGTGACCTGGGCTATCCCGCCACCGAAATGAGCACCAACCCGGCCTACCGCCTGTTTCTGACGTAAACGGCCTGCACTGCTACGGCACCCTGAGCACCCGTACGTTCCCATCACGGGCACTCAGATAAGCCATCCGCTGGCCGTCCGGGCTGACACTCCAGTCACCCTGGCGCACCTGATCGCCCAGGTCACCCAGCGTGCGCCAGGCATTCTCACGCACACGGTATTCGCGCAGCACATGCGGTGAGCCGTCGGGCCGCAGCGGAATCAGCAGCAGGCGACTCGCGTCCCGCCAGCGGTAGGCCCCAAAGGCATCGAGCTTTCGGGGAGCACCCCCCGCAGTGGGCCGGATCCACAGCCCGTTGCGGGCCTTGGAATCAAAGGCCACGTAATACACGACCCAGGCGCCATCGGGACTCAGGCTGACGCCCCGGAACGACAGGGCCTGACCCAGAGAGCGGCGCGCGCCGTTGCGGATATCCAGGGTAAACAGTTCGCGGTCGCGCACGCCGGGCTGCGCCTTACCGCTGAGCAGCAGTGTGGTGTCATTGACCCAGCCGCTGACCCCACCGCCATAGAGCGTCGCCACCTGCCGCGGCGCCCCGAATACGTCTGCCACGTATACGCGGCTCAGACGCCGGTCGAAATTGCCGGTGGTGTCGCTGCGGGTATAGGCCAGCCGGGTCTCGGAGCGGGTCCAGGTGACGTCTGCTCCACGGGTGGGAAGATTGAATCGCCGGCCGTCCGACAGGCGCTCCAGTATGGTGTTGTCCCCGTTGCTGGGCCGCACCGCCCAGGCCAGTTTGGGCGAGAAAAAGGCCACGCTGGAAAACCGGCGTGTCACGGCCCCGCCTGAAGCTGGCACCTGATAGATCCCGGTGGCTGGACGTGCCGGGGGTCCATCCAGAAACAGCAGCGCCTTCGAATCCGGGCTCCACACGGCCCCTGGGCAGCAGGTGCCGCTCAGTACCGCCTGCGAGGGCAAGGTGGCGGCAGCTGAAACCGACAGGGCTGCAGCCGTCACCAGGCTCAGCAGATGTCTCATCGGCCTCCTCCCGGAGCAGGGGGCCACGGCCGGGCGAACTCGTTGAGCAGTGCGCCACCACGGCGCACTTCGGGCTGGGATTCAGGAGTCTGCCAGCGGCGTGGAGCGTTCAGGTCGTACTCGTAGCCACGGCCGAAGCTGCCGGCCAGGGCCAGGGAATCCCAGTCCGCCTGGATATACGGCAAGGGATTGAAAAAGCGCTGATGAGACCGGTCACGCAGTTCCAGGTGCAGGTGTGGGGCACTGATGCAGGTCTCCTGAGAGTCGCCGCTCTGCCCGATCACATCTCCCCGTTTGACGGCCTGCCCCACCCGCAGGCTGGAGCGCACCCGCAGATGCCCGTACAGGCTGCTGAGGTTCCCGGCATGATTGATCACCACGTTATGCGGTGGGCTGCCATGTGAACCGTCCACCTCGGCCACCGTACCGTCCCCGATGGAACGCACCGGAGTGCCGCACGGCGCACTGAAATCCAGCCCGGCATGCACCCCCTGCAGGTTGCCGTATGTTCTGCGCCGCTGCCGGTAGGCACCGGTGGTATTGCCGTACCCCTGCCCCAGCATCCAGGTGTCGGGTCCTGGAGGACCGGCGAACGGCAGGCTAAACTGCCGGGCGGGCCGCGCGATGGCGCTGTCGGGCAGGGCAGGTGCGTAATGCGCCAACGCAAAGGCGGACGCACCCAACGCCGCGCCCGCTCCCAGGGTTCTGAGCCTCATGCCCGATGCTGGCCCGGCAGACCTGTCCCGACGGTGCATGTGGTTACACGAACCAGGAAATGAGAACAAGTCTCAAGGCAATAAAAAAGCCGCCTCTCGGGCGGTGATGAACAGAAAATAGCGCCTTATGCGCTATGTGTCAAGGATATGCATAAAGCGGTCGTGGATTTATGAGCATGACGGGTGTGGAATGAAGCATGAACGATCCGGTCTGTCGCAGGGCAGGGGCGTGTACATCGTCAAAATTGGCTACGCCGATAGCAGCAGGCAACGCGCGCATCTCTGGCACAGATGCCGGAAGCTTGAAATGAGCGTGAGTTTCAGGTCAATGCTTTCTCTGTCCGGGCCGGCTGCCTAACGTGGAATTCTGCGCTTTGTGTACAGGGCGCCAGCGCGGCGGCCCTGAGACCTCATCCCGCTCCTGGAGGAACAAACATGACTGCCATTCATAAGACCATCGAAAGCTTGAAGCTCAAAGCTCAGCAGAATGACACCGGCGCCGCACGTGAGCTCGCCGCGGTCGCCAGTAAAGCCCTCGTCAAGCAGCAGGCCGCCACCGCCGCGGTCGTCGCCGAGCAGCAAAAAGACCTCAAAAGCCTGCAGCGTGAACTGAGCGAGCTCAAGGCTGCGCGCTCGTCGGGCGGCTTTCCCTGGGGCCTGGTGCTGGTCGCCGGGAGCGCGTACGCCCTGTACCGCAGCAATCCCGCCGTGCGCACCCAGGTGCAGGGCCTGATGGACCAGGCGGGCGCCCAGAGCCTGATTGAGAAAGTCAAGTCCCCCGAGTTCATTGCCCAGGTCAAGTCGACCGTCCAGAGCAAGCTCGGCGGCGACCAGGCCGACGACGTGGTCAGTGGCGCCGCGGACAGCCTGAGCGACGCCATTCCTGAGCGCCCACTGGCCCAGATCGAGGAAGTTGCCCACGACCTGACCAGCGAAGACATCGCCAGCGCCCGTGAAGTCGGGAAGAGGGACGCTGGAGCCAGCTAAGCGTTCGGTTCAGCGCTTTTGCCGATGCCAGGGCCCCTCTGGGCCCTGGCATCGTGTGGTCCAGACCGGTCCCACCCCCGGCGCACCCGGCTGAGCCAGGTGCTTCGACCGCAGCGGTCAATACTGGGCGCCCCTGCTTCAGGGCCAGGCCGCGTCACGCCGGGGGAGGGGGCCATCCAGGCCGTGACCGGCCGCTCGCCTTCGGGATTCAGCCCTAGCCCCAGACACGTTGGATGCGTATGGTCTATGGCGTGTCATTACCTTGAACCCACCACCGCGGATGGTCGTGGCTTTCTGAGCATGAACCCAGGCCAGCAGAGCGCGACCTGGATGCCGCTGATCCTGCCCAGCGGACGTCACGGTGCAGAGAAGACTTAAGACATATTGGGCCTGCGAACACAGAGCTACCAGCTCTTCATGACCTGTCCGGTATTGGCCGCCGTATCCCCTGCCTGAAGGCTCCTCGACCAGCCCGGTCTCCGGTTCCGGGTCTCCAGGACAGTTTCGCCCGGGAGTAGTTTTCAGAAAAGGCCCACAGAGCAGCGTTGACTACACTGCTCTGTGAGACGCAACCTCGATTCAGGAGGTTTGTGGAGACGGCAGATCGTGCGCCTCGACCACCCGGGTATACGGCACGCCGGCAGCGTCGTTTACGCGGCATACATCGTCGGCGCTGTTGGCCGCAAACAGACAGGCACACCGGTTATCCCCCGGAACATACATACTCCGCAGATAACGCACTGGCGTTCCCGCCTCGCTGGCCCGCCGACTTTCGCCAATCACCGCGGCCTGCGCCGCACCCAGCTGATCCATGGTGATTCCGGGAAGGTCACGTTCGGCCATGAACACCTTCATAGACACCCCCACACGGGCCGGTCTCACCGCTGGCTCGCCCCACCTGAGGTGACCGTGTCCACCTGGGCTACAGATGTCAGAGAGGGGTGGGGGTCTCTGCTTCCCGTGTAGATCCAGCATACATCTGCAGCCCGCACTCAGCCCGGCGTCCCCGCACTCAGCCCGGCGTCTCCGCACGGGCACCCCTCAGGCTCCGCAGAGCAGCTGCCGGTTTACCCGCGCCGGAAGTCCGGTGCCCGCTTTTCCTTGAAGGCAGTGACGCCTTCCTGGTGCTCCCAGTGGTCCCCAGCCACCTGCTGAAGCTCGGCCTCGAGGTCCAGGGCCGCGTCCAGGGTGCTGGTCATGGCGGCGTTCAGGGCCTGCTTGGTCAGTTTCAGGGCGTTGGCCGGACGGGCCGCAAGGGCCTCGGCATATGCCTGCACTTCCTGCTGGAAGGTCTCGTCCGGAAACACGTGCTCGCAGAGCCCCAGACGCAGGGCTTCATCAGAGCGGACCTTGTCAGCCAGGGCCATCAGCTCGAAAGCGCGGTGATAGCCCACCAGCCGGGGCAGAAACCAGGTGCTGCCACTGTCGGGAATCAGCGCGATATTGGAAAAGATCTCGATCAGGGCCGCCGAGCGCGCCCACAACCGGACGTCCCCGGCCAGCGCCAGACTGGCCCCGGCACCCGCCGCAACCCCGTTCACCGCGCTGATGACCGGCTTCCCGCACCCCCGGATGGCCCGGATCAGCGGGTTGTAGGTATGGTTCAGGTGCTCAGTGAAGGTCATGTTGCGTCCCGATACGTCTCCCAGGTCCTGTCCCGCGCAAAAGCCGCGTCCGGAGCCGGTCAGCACAATGACCCGCACCGAAACGTCCGCGTCCGCCTGGGTCATGGCTTCGGTCAGCGACAGCAACAGGGCGTCATTGGCGGCATTGAGCTTGTCCGGACGGTTCATGGTCAGGGTGCGCACACCAGCATGCGTCTCGGTCAGGAGCACAGGTTCAGTCATGACCACAGGCTACCCGCTCGAGGCGGTGCTCCGGGCCAGGAGGCCGCGCCGCGCTAGCATGACGCGCATGACGGCACCCCCGGACTCTCAGGACGTCGTTCTGGCATTGGACGTCAGCAAGTCCCGGATCGGCTTTGCGGTCAACCTGGGGCAACTGGCCTTTGGACGCGGCAGTGTTGACCGCAAAAGGCTGCCGCTGGACCTCAAGGCCGTGAGGCTGAAAGTTGAGGAGACCGGCGCGACCCTGCTGCTGCTGGGGCTGCCGCTGCGCACCGACGGTGCTCCCAGCCCGGCGGCCGACCGGGTGCGTGCCTTCGGCCGGGTCCTGGCCGACAAGGGCTACCGCGTCGCCTACCAGGACGAGCGCTTTACCACCCGGCGGGCGCGCGAACTGGGCGCGGCCGACGAGGACGAGGCCGCCGCCGTGCAGATTCTGGAGTTGTATCTGATGGGCCGTGAAGGCGCCGCGCCTCGGCACTCGCCCTAGGGCGTTCCCGGGCGGGGTTCACTGCTCTTCTTGGACGCGGTTCAGCCCAGGGGTAGAATGTGAGGGCAGACAGATCAGGTTCGGCGGTGGCCCGGCAGGTGGCCGCCGACGCACGTCTATCCCGGTCACAGACCACAGAAGAGGAGACCACTATGCAGGGCAACATGATGGACGTTCAGCTGACAATTCCCACCATTCTGGAGCGCATGCGCACGCAGTACGCCGGGCGAGAGGTCGTCAGCCTGATGGTGGCGGGGCGTGACGAGAAGGGCCAGCCGATTCCCCACAAGCACCGCACGACCTACGGGGCCGTGGCTGACCGGGCCCTGCGCCTGGCCAGCGCCCTGCAGGGCCTGGGCTTGAATGCCGGTGACCGCGTGGCCACCCTGTGCGTGAATTCCTTCCGGCACCTCGAGGCGTACATGGGCGTGCCCAGCGCCGGTCTCGTGCTGCATACGGTGAATATCCGCCTGCACCCCGAGCAGGTCGTGTGGATCCTGAACCATGCCGAGGACCGCGTGCTGATCATCGAGAACGTGTTCGCGGCGATGATTCCCGCCATTCGCGCGGCCTGCCCGCAGATCGAGCGGGTGTTCGTGATGGGGCCCCTTCCACAGGCGATTCCGGGCGCGGAAGACTACGACGCCTTCGTGATGGCGCACGAACCACTCGCACGCTATCCCGAGCTTGAGGAAAACGCCCCGGCGGCCATGTGCTACACGTCGGGTACCACCGGCAACCCCAAGGGCGTGATCTACACCCACCGCAGCACCGTGCTGCACTCGCTGGTCAGCGCTCCCAAGGACGCGCTGGGGGTGGGTGAGGCCGACAGTGTGCTGGCCATCGTGCCGATGTTCCACGTCAACGCCTGGGGCCTGCCGTACACCTGTGCCATGTACGGCGCCAAGCAGGTCTTTGCGGGTGTGTTCAGCGACGGGCCCAGCATCGCGCGGCTGCTGCAGGAGGAAGCAGTTACCATCACGGCCGGCGTGCCGACCATCTGGATGGGCCTGCTGGCTGAGCTGGACCGGGCCAAGGCGGACGGCACGCCCTACGACCTGAGCCGAGTGCAGATGGTGATCTCGGGGGGCAGCGCCTCACCGGAAAGCATGATCCGCGCGTTCCAGGACCGCCACGGGCTGCGCATGCTGCAGGCGTGGGGCATGACCGAAACCCACCCGCTGGGCACCGCCAGCAGTGTGCCGGTGGGCGTGAATCCCACCAGTGACGAGGGCTACGCCCTGCGCGCCAAGCAGGGACGCGCGGTGCCGCTGGTCGAGCTGGGCCTGCTCAGTGACGACGGCCAGCTGCTGCCTCATGACGGCAAGACCATGGGCCGCCTGATTATCCGGGCGCCCTGGGTGGCCAGCAGCTACTTCAAGGGCGAGGGTCAGGCCAACTTCTTTACCCTGGACGACGGCAAGTTGTGGTTCGATACCGGTGACATCGTGACCATCGACGACCGCAGCTTCATGCACATTCAGGACCGCGCCAAGGACCTGATCAAATCCGGCGGCGAGTGGATCAGCTCGGTGGACCTGGAAAACGCCATCATGGCCCACCCGGCCGTGGCCCAGTGCGCTGTGATCGCCATGGATGACCCCAAGTGGGACGAGCGTCCTCTGGCTGTCGTGGTGCCCCAGCCTGGTCAGAGCGTGAGCCATGAGGAACTGGTCGAGTTCATCACCCCCAAGTTCGCCCGCTGGTGGCTGCCCGACGCGACCATCATCGCCGAAAGCCTGCCGATCGGCGCAACCGGCAAGTTCCTGAAACGCGAGCTGCGTGACCAGCACCGCCATCACAAGACGGGCGCACAGACCAGCACCAACGCCTGAGCGTCCCCATAAGCCCCTCCCCTGCCCTGGCAGCCGGAGGGGCTTTTATTGGCCGTAGAATCGCGGCTATGGCCGTATCGGTGCAGGGACAACAGGTAACATTTACGCCTCCGTCAGGTGCCGCCGGCCTGATCGGAGACATGACCGACTGGCGCAAGCGGCCTCCGCTGCCGGTCAAGGCAGGGCAGCCCATCACGCTGACGCTGCCGCGCGGCGCCTGGGTGGAATATGCCTGGGTGGACGCCGCAGGCAACGCGTTTGCCGACCCCGACAACGATCAGCGCAGTCTGAACCCCTGGTGGCCTTACCCGCGCGCCGCTGTGGTGGGCGATTACGTCCGCCATCCGCTGTGGCAGCTCCCGGACGCCACCCGGCGCGGGACTTCACACCGGCTGTCCTGGGACGGGGAAGTGTTTCACGGCAAGCGGCGCGTGATCGTGCACACGCCCTACGGCTACGCGGGTGGACCGCTTCCGGTGTACTACGTGCAGGACGGCGTGGCCTGCTACCGCACCGGCCGGCTGGGCGAGCTGATGGACCGGGCCGTGGAAGCCGGGCTGGCCTCCGGCGCCGCGCTGGTCTTTGTCGAGCCGGTGGACCGCAACATCGAGTACTACCTCAACGATCACTACCTGGACTTCCTGACAAGGGAAGTCTTTCCACGTGTCGAGGGGCCGCTGGTCCAGGCCTCCACGCGCGGGCTGTGGGGGGCGAGCCTGGGCGGCCTGATCAGCCTGCATCTGGGCCGCGCCCATCCGGAACTGTTCTCACGGGTAGTCAGTCACAGCGGCGCATTTATCGCCCGGCCCGGCGCCCGCACGAAAGACGGCGGAATCGACACCACGGGTGCTGGCGAGTGGCTGCGTGAGCAACTTCAGGCCCAGCCCCCCCGTCACCTGCGCCTGAGCCTGGACACTGGCGTCCTGGAATGGCTGACCGGTCCCAACCGCCGCATGGCCGCCCTGATGGCGGACCTGGGACTGGAGCATCAGTACCGCGAATACCCCAGCGGTCACAACTGGGTCACCTGGCGCGAAGCCCTGCCCGAAGCCTTCCTGTACATGCAGGGGCTCTGAAGGCAAGTGCCCTACACGGCGTCAGGGGAACTGAACAGCGCCCGTTCCTCCGGGGTCGGCCGCTCGAACCAGCCGCTCCATTGCTCCAGTTCGGTTCGCGTGATCGGGAACGTCCCTGACGGCAGGTTCGCGTTGCGGGCCTGAAGCCGCAACCAAAGGTCATCCAGCGGCAGGTCCAGGACATGAAGCACGGTGGCCACCCCCAGCCCACATGCCCGCAGCCGGTACATCTCGCGCTCCTCGCGTGACCACACACCGTAATCCAGCACCACGCTGACGCCGAGGACCAGGGCCCGCCGGGCCACGCTCCACAGCAGGTCATGCTCCAGGACCGCACGTTTTCCCTGAAACTCACCCGCGCCGAACAGCGGCAGCATCCATTCATCCGGCGTCAGACGCAGCGCGGCGTGCCGCGTCTCCAGCTCACGGGCCAGGGTGGTCTTCCCCGCTCCAGGCAGACCCACGAGCAGCTGCAGGGCTGCCGTCACGTGCTCAGAATAAGGCAGCCCGACTCATCCTTTGACCTGCTCCAGGCGGCATAGTCCTGGCATGCGCAAAGCTCTTGTCCTGGCGCTGTCCCTGCTGGGCAGCGCGGAGGCCCTCACCATGACCTATCCCCACTCCACCACCGTGATTCATGAGCGCGGTGCCGACTGGACCGGGGCCGAGCTCAGAGGCGTGCAGCTGCGCGGCGACGTCCTGGCCCTGGCCCCCGGAGCCAGCAGCGGTACCCTGACCGGCAAGCCCGTGACTGTCCCCACTTTCGACGAACTGGTTCCGTCCTGGAACGCCCGCACCGGCCAGAACGGCAGCGTGACCGTTGAGGTGCGTGCCCAGCAGAGCGGGGCGTGGTCACGCTGGTACTCCTTTGGTACCTGGAGCAGTGCCGATGGCCGCAGCAGCCTGAACGGCCAGAAAGACGCCAGTGGGCAGATCATGACCGACACGCTGCGGCTGACGGGCAAGGGGTCGGCGTACCAGTACCGCGTCACCCTGCGTGGAAGTGGCACCGAGGTTCGCCTGCTGGCCTTCAACACCACCGAACGGGCCCGGCGCAGCGCCGGCCTGGGACAGCCTGGAGACCGTCAGGCCTGGGGCAAGGTCGTGGACGTACCGCAGCGCTCGCAGATGATCTACGAAGGGGGCGGCGAGGTGTGGTGCAGCCCCACCAGTGTGAGCATGATCCTGGCGCGGCATGGCAAGGACATCAGCGTGCCGCAGGCCGCGCGCGGTATGTATGACCGCGCCTACGACGGCACAGGCAACTGGCCATTCAATACCGCCTACGCCGGTGAGTACGGGCTCAGGGCCTTTGTGACGCGGCTGCCGAGTCTCGCGGCGGCGGAGAAGTTCACGGCGGCCGGTCTGCCGCTGGCCGTCAGCCTGGGCTGGAAAAAAGGTGAGCTGCCCGGCGCCCCGCTGGTCAGCAGCGCCGGGCACCTGATGGTGCTGGCCGGCTTTGATGCCAAGGGCAACCCGGTGCTCAACGATCCTGCTGCACCCGGCAACGACACGGTCCGCCGCACCTATCCGCGCGCTGCATTTGAAAAACTCTGGCTGGACCACAGCGGCGGCATCACCTATGTGATCACCCCACAGGGCACCCGCCTGCCCTGAGTAAATTTACCGCCTGAGACACCATGCGCTGATTTGAGCCCTCGCACCTGAAGGGCATTGCTTAGGCTGTCCGCATGTTGCCGCCTGTTCAGGCTGGCCTGCCCCCTGCCCCGCGTCACGCGCAGCAGGGGGTTGCGCTGGTCGTTGCCCTGCTGTTTACAACCATCGTGCTGATGATCGTGGTCAGCACCACCGCCACCATGACCCTGGGCGCCCGCAAGGGTGGCGTCAATGAGCGCGCCGCCTATCAGGCCCTGCTGGCGGCTGAAAGCGGGATCAATACCTTTGCGGTGCGCTTTCTTGCCCGCCGTGACGCCCTGCCCGGTCATCTGCAGTTCCGCGGCACCACACCGGCAGCCCTGAATTCCTGGCTGACTGCCCAGGGCCTGAGCAGCTACGGAGATGTGACGCTGAGCGCCGCAACCATGCCTGCCACAGGCGTTTTTACCCTGATGGCCACGGACAGTGCTGGCGGCGCGCGCCAGCGTGTGCTGCAGGACTTTTACACTGTCCGCCAGCCGGGCTTCAACATTCGTGTCGAGGCGCCATTGCAGTCGTATGCAAATGTGGACCTGACCGCAGGCGCCGTGGTACAGGGTGAGTCCAGGTTGACCTCGACCGGGATGGTGCAGGTGGCCCTGGTCACAGAGGTGATCAGCTTACCGGCAGACAACGGGGCGTTTGTGGTGGCGCTGCAGTCCACACTGTCTGCCCAGCTGCTGCTGGGCCCCGGGGATTACGTGGAATTGCAGGGCGCTACGTACCGGGTCCTGGGCGTGAACAGGCAGACCAGCTCCGTCACCCTCATGCCCGTGTCCGGTGCTCCCGACAGTACCAGCGTCGCGGCACAGGCCCCGGTCCACCGCGTTGACTCGGCCGTGACTGCAGCGTTTACCGGGGGGTCGGGAACCACCAGCACCATCATGGTTTCGGATCCGTCGCTGCTGACGGTGGGCTCAGCGGTTCAGGTCGGACCGCTTGGTGGAACCGTACAGAGCGTGGACCCAGCCAGCCGGAGTCTCGTGGTGGCCTGGGACAGCGGCGGCACCATGGCAGCCGTGGCTGAAGGCACCCCGGTGCGGCGCGACGTGAAAGGCGTGATCTCCAGCTACGCGATTACCGGGCAGAATCAGGTGGAGCACGGCAGCCTCCCGAACGACCCGCAGCTGCGCAGCAAAAACCCTTTTGCCCTTACCTCCGACCCGGACCTGTTCGCCTCTGTGCTGGGACAGACCAAACACCAGATGCTGGCCGCGGCACCCTATCAGGGCTGGCTGGAACCCACGGTGAGTGGGGCAGGGTTCACGGGGACAGTCACCGGCCTGACTTTCATCAACGGCCCGGTCTCATTGACCGGCAACCGCGAACTGTGCGGCAGCGGTCTGCTGATCGTGCGCGGCGACCTCACCGTGAACCGCACCTGCCCCGTGGGTTTTTCCGGCGCCATCTATGTGATGGGGGACTATGACCAGCAGGGCCACTCGCTGATCCGCGGCGCGGTGATCGTGGAAGGCGCACATGAGCCCCTGGCCGGGACCGAGTGCATGCCGTCTCTGTCCATGACCGGCAGTGGCTCTGGCAACGCCTGCGATACCCGGGTGGCCGGGACTGGCCAGGGCAGCGCGAAGATCATCTATGACCGGGGCGCGCTGCTTGCTGCCGGGTCTCTCCTCTCGGCACCAGAGCTGCACGCCATTCCAGGGACCTGGAGGCAGCGTTGACCTCTCACGGTTTTTCCCTGATCGAGGCCCTGATCGTGATGGCGATTGTGGGCACTCTGGCGGCCGTGGCTATCGGCAGCTACGCCCGCTGGCGCGCGAGCAGCACCGTCATGGAAGCGGCACAGCAGTTCTCGCAGGCAGTCACGACCACACGCACCGGGGCCAAGAGCACGAATACCTGCTGGCAGATTCGCCTGAGTGCGCCGCTGGCCAGTGCCACCAGCTATGAGATCCGGCACTTCCCGGACGAGACCTGCACCGGCACACCCACGCAGGAACAGACCCATGCCCTGCCACGCGGCACAGTCATCCGGCTGACCGGGGCGTCCAGCGCAGGCACCAACAACGTCAACTTCGCCCCGCCCTATGCCACGACCGATCCCGCGCCGAACACCTACCTCGTGCAGTGGAGCGCGGCCCCCAGCATCCGGCGCACCGTACGCATTACCAGCATTCTCGGAAAGGTCGTGGTCAAGTGAAGGGTCCCTCCGCTGGCCTGAGCCTGGTCGAGGTGCTGGTGGCCCTGGCTCTTTTCTCGGTGGTGTCGGCAGCGGTGCTGGCGCTGTTTCCTTCGGTCTTCAGGCTCAACAGTCAGACGCGGGCCGATCAGTCCGTGACCATTGCAGCCAAGCACTACCTGGAACAGGTCCGCGCCCGGTACAGTACTCAGAGCGGCTTCGACGCTGCCTCGCTGCCGGAGACACCGCCCGCCAGCATCCTGAACAGCTACACCTGCACACCCTCAGTGAGCACGCTGGAGAGCCCCTTCATCGCGCCGGGGCAGATCAAGCGCGTGACCCTGTCGTGCACCCATGCAAGCCAACCCACGCTGACCTTTGTGCTGGACTTCGGCAGGCCGCTGTGAAGGGAAATGCGGGACTGACCCTGGTCGAGGTGCTGGTGGCCCTGGCCCTGATGGGCACCATCTTTGCACTGCTGACCAGCTGGCAGGCTTCTACCCTGAACCTTTCGGCACGCACGGCGGCCCTGTCGCACAGTCTGGCGGAGCTGAACGATACGAGCGGCTACCTGGGAGACAGGCTCCGGGCCGCCGTGCGCGTCCGGGTGGCGACCGCGAACCTGAGTGTCAATGGCGCTGCCTGCACAAACGTGACGCCCTGCCTGGCCATTGTGGTGCCGGAGTACGACCCCGGTGGTATGACCCGTTACCACCTGCACACCTATCGTCTGGAGGCCCGTTCCAGGGTGTCGCCGGCCGATAAGGTCACTGATTCCTGGGCCGAGGCCAACGTTCAGGTGCTCAGGGAGTACCGCTCCACCGACCCCTTCGGCGGCAGCGGCAGCACACCGCGTGACTGTGTGGCGACCCCGGCGGGACTCCTAGCCATTCCCCCGGTCATCGGGACAGGACCGGGCTATCCGCCCGGCAATCTGGTCAGCTGTCAGGCGCTGCTCAATCTGGACGCGGTCACCAGCGTGACGGGCATGCAGCCGTATCTGGTTGCGGACCACCTGACGCCTGCAGGCAGCCTGGGCGCCGCGCCGTTTACCTATGACCCTGCCAGCCGGACCGTCACGCTGCGCTTTCAGTACCGCCAGCGGGTCCGCGGCCGTGAGCTGCGGACGCCAGTCTCGCCCTATACCCTGACCGTCCAGGCGCGCAACATCCCGTAGAGGTGTCGTCCGGCCACCCGACCGAATTGGCTGGCATCGCCCGGAAAACCCCCGGCAGCCTGAGAACCTGTCCTAGACTCGGCCCATGCTGTTTCCCTCCCGGTGTCCGGTGTGCGGGCACGAAAACCGCGTGGAATTCGCGGATGCCAGCATCCATGACCTGCGGTGCGCCGCGTGCGAGGCAGCGTACTGCCTGTTCGTGCGCAAGCAGAAGTTCGAGGTGCTGTTCGATCTGGGCACCCGCGCCTTGATGGACGGCTACGCGCGTGAGGCGGTGGCCAGTTTCGCCGCGGCCCTGGAACGCTTCTTCGAGTTCTACGTGCGGGCCTTCGCGCTGGAACAGGCTTCGGGAAAAGACGAGGATTTCGACGTGGCGGCAGCCCGGCTGGACATCACCTGGCGACATGTCGTGAGCCAGTCGGAGCGTCAGATCGGCATGTTTGCACTGGCCTACCTGCTGCGCGAGGGTCGGGAACCTGACTTCCTGACCAGCAAGGCGCTGGGGGCAGACTTCCGCAACCGGGTGATCCACCGTGGATACCTGCCGCGCCGGGCAGAGGTTGACGAGTACGCCGCCCGCATTTTTGCCCTGATAGACCGGCTGCTCACCGAACTCGGGCCCGGTGCCAGCCATGTGGAACTGGCCCAGGAACGCAGTTTTGCTGCCCACCTGGCCAGGCTGCCCGAAAGCGTCACAGCCGTGTTCGAGGAACACCCCGGCATGTTCCGCGCGCGCCGCTTTGCCTCGGCGGGTCCCCCCAAGTCAGCGCCTGTGCCCGCGGGTAAGGCTCCGGGTGCCCTGAACGACGTGCAGGTGTTTGCCCAGGCTCTGGCTGAGCGCGGCGCGGCCCTCGACTGGCTGCGCAGATCCTGATATGGGGTCGCGCCTGGTCAGCCTGGGAAAGCCTTGCCGGCTGGGCGCGGTGGATTCTGCTTCTCAGTGCGCAAAATAGAACCCGTGAGCGGGGCCACCCCTCCCGGGCCCTGTCTGAGAACTGCTCTAGACTGGGCCATGACGGAGTGGGCCAAGACCGAGACCCTGGAGGACCGCCGGCGGCTGGTGCGCGTGGCGCGCGGCCTGGAAGAGGGAGACCTGCTCGTGCGCGGCGCGCGGGTGGCGCAGCCGGTCACGCGGGAGATTTTGGAAGCCGACGTGCTGATTGCCGCCGGCCGGGTGGCCGCCCTGGGCGGCGCGGGAGACGGCCTGCAGGCCGCGCGAGTGGTCGAAGCACGCGGAGCCTGTCTGGCGCCCGGCTTCATTGACGGGCACGTGCACATCGAGTCGAGTCTGCTGACCCCTGCCGGGTTTGCGCGGGCGGTGCTGCCACGGGGCACGACAGGCGTGGTGGCCGAGCCGCATGAGGTGGTCAACGTCCTTGGCCCGCAGGGCCTGGCATGGATGCTGGAAGCCGGGCGCCGCAGCGGACTGCGGGTGTGGGCCTCGGCGCCGTCTTGTGTGCCAGCCAGCGAATTCGAACTTGGAGGTGCGCGGGTTGGGGTGGCCGAAGTCCGGCAGATGCTGTCGCAGCCCGGCGTGCTGGGTCTGGCCGAAATGATGAATTACCCGGGTGTCCTGGGCGGGGACAAGGAGGTCTGGGCCGTGATACAGGCCGGGCGCACATCTGGGCGCCGGCTCGACGGCCACGCGGCAGGAGTGCGTGGCCGCGACCTGCAGGCCTACGCCGCCGCCGGACTGCACTCGGACCACGAGGCCACCACGCCCGAAGAGGCGCGCGAACGGCTGCGGGCGGGCCTATGGCTGATGGTCCGCGAGGGTTCCGCGGCGCGCAACCTGCAGGCGCTGCTGCCTGTGCTCCGCGAACGCCCCCGACGCGCGATGCTGGTCAGCGACGACGTCAGCGTAGACGAGCTGCTGGAGCTGGGACACCTGGACCGGCTGTTACGTGTGTGTGTGGCCGGCGGCCTGGACCCCCTGGACGCACTGGCGCTGGTGACCTGCAACCCTGCCGAGTACTGGGGACTGCACGACGTGGGTCTGGTCGCCCCGGGTCACCTGGCGGATTTCGTGCTGCTGCGTGACCTGCAGGACTTCGAGGTGCTGGAGACCTTCGTGGGGGGCACCGAGGCCCAGCCCGGCGAACTGACACCTCCACTTGCCGGCGGCGGCGTGCATCTTGGTCAGGGCTGGGACACCGCCAGCTTCGAGGTGCCCGCCGGCTGGCCTGTCCTGGGCATTCAGGCCGAGCAGATCACCACGGCGCGCGCGCCGGAAGGCAGTGGAGACGCCCGGCTGGTGGTGGCTGACCGCTATGGCCGCGGGGAATGGTCGGCCTGCTGGACGGCCGGGTCCGGCCTGACTGGCGGCACCCTGGGCATTAGCGTGCTGCATGACGCCCACCATGCCGCGTTCCTGGGTGGAACAGACAGAGACATCCAGGTGGCTGGGCGCGCCCTTGAAACCCTGGGAGGTGGTCTTGTGGTGGTGGCTGACGGTGAGGTCCGCGCGAGCCTGCCACTGCCCTTCGCCGGCCTGATGACCGGTCAGGCGCCGCAGGAAGCTGCCGCAGGGCTGGCGCGTGTCACCGCAGCGACCCGTGCGCTGGGCTGCACCCTGCCCTACCCGGTGACCACCCTGAGTTTTCTGGGCCTGACCGTGATTCCCGCCCTGAAGCTCACGCCGCGCGGCCTGCTGGATGTCGAGGCCTGGCGGCTGGTCCCCGGAAGCTGAAGCCGCCAGGAGAACGCGCGCCACAGCCCGAACGTGCGATGCTGAGCGCATGAGTCAAGGCATGACGATTACGGTAAGCGGCTTCGGAGAGGTTCAGGCGCAGCAGGGCGAGCGGCTGGTGCTGGCGCTGGAGCGCGGCGGGGTGGACGTGCTGCACCGCTGCGGCGGGGTGGCCCGCTGCACCACCTGCCGGGTGTCTTTCGAGGAAGGCGAACCGGACTCCATGACCGTCGCGGAATACGACAAGCTGACAGAAAAAGGCCTGCTGGGCACCGCGAGGCTGTCCTGCCAGATCGAATGTGCCCCGGGCATGAGCGTAACGCCCCTGCAGACGGCAAGTTCCAGCGGCCTGGAGCCCGGCAAGGCGCCCGCGACCAACATCGAGCCCGAGCCGCAGTGGACCACCCGTCCAGGCTCGTCCACCGAAGGCTGAGGCAGAAGCATTCAACGCCACTGGCTGGCACCTGTTGGGCCTTCACCCACCTGGACAGCTGTGCGAGGCAGCCCCGCCGCCCGGTGCGAACACATTGCGAGCCGACGCTAGGTCGGCTCTTGCTCGCTGGGACCTGCAGGTGTCTGGCCGTCTTCCTCTGTCAGGCCCAGCCCGGCCAGCACACGCGCACGCTTCCAGCCGGTCAGCTCAGACAGCTCCTGCAGCGCTTCCGCGAATGGCTCGGAGCCGGGTTCAGCTGTCCGCAGCGCCAGCCACAGGGCGTTGCGGCGCCGGAGGGATGAGGCAGGCATGCCCAGAGTGTAGGGCCGAAGGAAGCAGAGGAGGTGCCGCTGGGCGGCACCTCCTTTTGAACAGGCATCAGACCTCAGCGGTAACGGGCGTTGTCGCGCAGGTGCTCGGCATAGCTGTGATTGACGTAGATCTTGCCATTGTCAGCATGGAGGAAATACACCGCGTCCCGGCCGTCTGCCAGCTTACGCTTGGAGTTCAGGATGCTGCTGAGTGCGGCCTGACCCGGGTTGTTGATCGGTCCCGCCGGCAGCCCGCCGCGGGTGTAGGTGTTGTAGGGCGTGTCCTTGGTGAAGTCGCCCGCGCTGCGGTCAAGCTCCGGCAGATCCTTACCCAGGCCGTACGCCACCGTCGGGTCGCTGCCCAGCGCAATGCCGTCACGCAGACGGTTCAGGAACACCCCGGCAATAATGGGCATCTCGCTGTCGTTGGCGGCCTCGGCCTGCACCATGCTGCCCAGAATGACCCAGTCACGCACCCCCAGGCCAAGGGCCTTGGCGCGCGCCACGTTTTCCGGCGTGAACTCGGTGTTCATGCGGTCAAGCAGGGTCTGGACGACCTTGCGCGGCGTTTCCTTGGGGCGGAACTCATAGGTCGCCGGAAACACGAAGCCCTCCAGGTTCGGCTGCTTGCCCTTGGTGTAGGGGCTCAGGGTCGGGTCATTCAGGGCGGCGCGCACCGCCACTGCGTCAAAGCCCGCACGCGCAAAGATGGCCGGCAGGTCCTTGATACGACGCCCCTCAGGAATGGTGACGTTGACGGTGGGAATTCGCGCCGGACCAGCCAGCTTGGCGGCCACCTGCGACAGATCCATCTGACCGTTCAGGTCATACAGTCCTTCCTTGAGGCTCCCGGCCGTGCCGTTCTGACGCATCAGCAGCCTCAGGGCGTCGGCATTTTTCACGATCTTGCGCTCCTGCAGGGTCCGCGAAACCGCCGAAAGGGTGTCTCCCGGTTTCACCTCCAGGGTATAGGTGCCCCCGCCGGCCGGGGCCATCAGGTTGCGCACGTACATGAACGCCCCCGCCGCCCCCAGCACCAGCAACAGCAGTAAGACCAGCAGCAGCTTGGCCCATAGCGGCATGCCGCGCTTTTGCAGCCGGGTCACGCCAGCACCGCCTGCAGCCGGGCACGCAGATCCGCATCGGCGGCAGGTCGCGCCCCGAAGCGCGCCACCACCCAGCCGCCCACCTGCACCGCCAGTTGCGCGGCACGCACCGGATCGCGATGCTGCAACCAGCTGGCCAGAAAAGCGCCGCCGAAAGCGTCACCGGCACCGGTCGCGTCGATCGCGCTGTCCGGGGTGGCCGGCACGTGGGTCCGGGGGGTCGTCGGGCCTTCAAGCAATGCGCCTTCCTCGTCCATTTTCAATACCACCAGGGCCTCCGGGTACCGCTCACGCAGCCAGCTCAGGGCCCGGCTGTGCTCGCGCTCGCCACTCATGGCTCGCGCCTCGTCGTCGTTAGGGAAAATCACGTCAAAAGGCACGCCGTCCACCACCTGCAGGAAGGTCTCGCGGCCCATCTGCTGGATCATCTGGAAGCTGCCCGGGTCCAGGCTGAGGGTCGCGCCCGCGGCCTTGGCCAGCTGGGCGGCATGCAGCGCCGCGCCGCGCGGCGGATCACGGAACAGACTCCAGGCTGTCAGGTGCAGGTGGCCCGCGCCTTCCAGGGTCGCCACGGGAAGCTCACCCGGAAGCAGTTCCCAGTCGGCGCCCTGGCTGGTCAGCATGGCGCGCTGGCCCCGCCGGTCGATCAGCGCCAGAATCACCCCGGTGGGATGCTCCTGGCTGGCGATCACTTCGGCCTCCACGCCCTCGGCACGCAACTCCGCCATGGCCAGTTCACCGAAATGATCACGGCCGATTTTGCCGATAAAGGTGGCCGGGTGCCCGGAGCGCTGTGCCCAGACTGCAAGATTTGCGGCGCTGCCGCCCCCGGACAGCTCCAGGCGGCCGGTCGTGTCGCCACCCGGCAGCAGCATGGAGTCGGGTTTGGCCAGCACGTCCCAGGCCAGATCGCCCAGCGACACCAGCGGCTTCACGCCTGGACCCGCGCACGGGAAACGAACGGTTCAAGAAAAGCTGTCATGCCTGGGGGCCAGCATAGCGTCCTGTCTCGCAGCCAGGCTCAGGCACCAGCTCTCTTACCACGGGGCCGGACCCTGGTCAGGTGGCGTGGCGACCGGAGCAGCGCGCAGGGCCTGCTGGGCCAGGAGCGTGGCGAGCACGTCTATAGCAGCCACCAGCCCATACACCACCTGGGTGTGTAAGACCGGCGGGCTGCTAAAGCCAGTGATAGGAATCACATTCAGCACTCCCATGCCCAGGCTCAGGGCCGCCGCCAGATTCAGCCAGTCCAGCAGCTGCTGACGCTGCAGCAGGTCTGCCGGCTGGGAGACCAGCCGGGCCAGGGTGCCGTAGACCGCGTTGCTGGCCACAATGGCGCCGCCCCAGACGGTCATCAGGGCGGTCAGGGCCACCGGGTTGGCTTCCGCAGCCGCACCGGAGAGGATCATCAGCAGGGTCATCAGCCACAGCGCAGCCCGCAGCGCCGTCAGCCACGGGAACACCAGCCGCAGGGCCCGCAGCACCCCGTCCGTCGGGAGCACGGTGTGGGCCATGGTGAGCCGGGCAAACAGATGGGTCCACCAGGCCATCACCAGCGCCGCCAACAACGCCTCGGTGGCGCTGAGTGCCGCGCTGCCGGTAAAGTTTCCCTTCCACAGGGCATAAGCGCTGACGGCCCCCAGCGACACGACCTGCGCCCACAAGGCGGCCAGGGCAGGGACACGCCAGCGGTTCATGCCACGCCGCCGGTACCACAGCAGCCAGCCCGGCGCGGCCCGGTGCCCCTGCGGCCCCCGCCTGAGTCCAGAACCTTCCGGGAGAGAGGCAGGCTGTGCCTGCACAGCGCGGAGGCCGTATGTCTTCCTGTACGCAGCCGCCTGGAGCAGGCCGGAGTGGTACGGAACAATTGCTTCAGGAACGGTCTCACAGGCCCAGTTTCCGGGTCAGTCTCTCGCGCACGACCTCGGGTTTGGCCTGGCCGCCCATGGCCTTCATCACCGGGCCGAACAGGGCGTTCATGGCCTTGGTGTTGCCGGCACGGACCTTTTCCACCGTTCCCGGATCGGCCGCCATGGCCGCGTCGATCGCCGCGTCAATTGCCGCCGTATCGGTCACGACGCTCAGGCCACGTTCCCGCACCAGCTGCTCGGGATTCTGGCCCCCCATCACCTCGGGCAGCAGGTCCTTGGCCACCCGCCCGCCGATGGTGCCGGCGTCGATCAGCCGCACCAGGGCCGCGAGATCCGCGGGCCTCAGGCTGGACTGCGCGATGCTCTGCTCCTGCGCGGCCAGGTGGCCGGCCACTTCGGTGAGCAGCCAGTTGGCGAGCTTCTGGGCGTCGGGCCGCGCGCTACCGTTATCAGGTTGCAGCGCCTGATCATAGAAGCGCGAGAGCGCCACATTCAGGCTCAGGGTCTGGGCGTCAGCAGCGCGCACGCCCGCCGTCAGGTACCGCTCGCGCTTCTGGGCCGGCAGCTCGGGCATGCGTGCGCGCACGCACTCGATCCACTCGGGCGTGATGTCCAGTGGCGGCAGGTCCGGCTCGGGGAAGTAGCGGTAATCGGCCTCGCCTTCCTTGGTGCGCATCAGAAAGGTCTTCTGCCCGCCCTCGTCCCAGCCCATGGTGTCCTGGGTGATCTGCCCGCCGGCACCGAGCACACGCGCCTGACGGGCCGCCTCGTACTCGATGGCGCGCGAGACGCTGCGGAAGGAATTGAGGTTCTTGACCTCCACCTTGGTGCCCCAGGGCTCCCCGGGCCGGTGCAGGCTGATGTTCACGTCGCAGCGCATCTTGCCTTCCTCGGGGGTGGCGTCGCTGACCCCCAGGGCCTGGGCGATGGCCTGCACGGTTTCCAGGAAGGCCCGGGCCTGCTCCGCACCGGTGATGTCGGCCTCCGTGACCATTTCAATCAGTGGCGTTCCGGCGCGGTTGAGGTCCAGCAGGCTGTAGGGCGCGTAGGTGGGGTGCGTCAGCTTTCCGGCGTCGTCCTCCAGATGGGCACGCTTGATGCGCACACGCTCTGCGCCAATGTCCAGATAGCCGTCACGGGCGATGGGCCGGTCGTATTGCGAGAGCTGGAAGTTCTTGGGCGCGTCCGGGTAGAAGTAGTTCTTGCGGTGAAACTGCGTGAAGCCTGACACGTCGCAGTTCAGACTCAGGCCGAACATCATGGCCAGTTCCACCGCCTCGCGGTTGAGGGTCGGCAGCGTGCCCGGCAGCCCCAGCGTCAGCGGGTCTGTGAACGTGTTGGCCTCGGCGCCATGGTACTCCGCCGGACAGGAACTGAATATCTTCGTGCGGGTCTTGAGTTGCAGGTGCACTTCCAGCCCGATGACCGCCTGGTACGACATGCGCGCAGCATACCGCCGCACCCGGCAGCCGGCCGGAAGGCGTCTCATACGAATTGCGGTTGAAGCCACAACCCGAAGAGAAAACCGCTACGGACATGGAATCCTGGGAAGGCAAACCCGTTGAGACTGAAAACGAACGGCAAAAGTCGCGGCAGAGCCTCCCGTTCCTGCGCGGCAAACTCCGGTTCTTCTCAATTGAACAGGAACCAAAATGCGTCTAAATGGTTATTGGGTCAGTTCTCAAGAGAGCTGTCAGACCGGATATGGATCATGGTGATATGCCCGACGTTCCCGAGTCCACCGACGCACTCCCGCCGGACCCCCAGTTCCCGGCCAGTGTGCCTGCGGACCTCAGGGCAGCCTGGGGTGCCGCCCGATCCGACGAGGAGCGTGCCATGGCCCTGCTGGAGGTGGCCTATTTTCTGGAGGACTTCTCCAAATGGCAGGCTGCGGAAATGGGTGAGCAGGCGCTGCAGTACGCCAAGCGCAGTGAAAACCGCACCCTGATTGCCAGGATATTGCTGTCCATCAGTTTTGCGCTGGGTGAGGGCGCGCGCTTCACCGAGGCCTTCGGGTATCTGTCACAGACCATCGCGCTGGCCCACACCATGTCCGAAGAAGGCCAGCAGATCCTGCTTGACGCCCTTTGCGTACGCGGCACGCTGCGGCACAACCTGGGAGACGAGCACGGTGCGCAGCGCGACTTTCTGTCGGTCCTGAGCCGCGAAGACGAGGCTCCTGACCCGATCACCCTGCTGCTGGCACGGGTCAATCTGGTCGGCGTATATGCCACCATCCATCAGCCTGAGGTCGCCCTGCACCACAGTCGCCTGGCGGGTGAGCAGCTTTCCGCCATCGTACAGGCGCACGCCGGGCGCGGGGAAATGATGCGGCACGAGGACCATTACCGGCTGGGCGTGACCGAGACGCGCGTGGCCGCCTTTCTGGAATTTGCCCGCCAGTTGCGCAGGCTTCAGCGCCCCGAGGCGATGCATGGCGCCCTGGACGAGGCTGAGGGGTTGCTGGACATGGCCGTGCAACTGGCCGGAACCGACGACAATGTTCAGCAGCACATGCTGCTGGAGGTGCATGCCGCGCATCTGAAACTGCTGCGTGACGACCTGAGCGGTGCCGAGACGCATGCCCGCCGGGCGGCCGCGCTGACCGAATCCCTGGGGGCCAGCATCTTCCCCGAGGCGTATCTGGCGCTGGCCCGGGTGCTGAGTGCGCAGGAGTGTGGTCCGGAAGCGGCAGAGGCTTACCGCCAGGCCCTGGACATTGCCCGCAAGTGTGGGCGTCACCGCGTGATTCAGGAAGTGCTGGGCGAGCTGTCCGAGTTGCACGAGCAGCAGGGCGACCTTCAGGGCGCACTCCGGGCGATGCGCGAGGCGCTCTCGCATGCCCGCGAGGCGTTGCAGGTCATCGATCAGGCGGAATTCGTGGCTCCGGACGTCACAGTGCCTGGATCTGCGGCAGGGGGGCTTCAGTTTACCTGGCAGGAACGGCTGCGTCTGGCCGAGCAGCAGGCCCAGCAGGACCCGCTGACCGGGCTGCTGAACCGCCGGGGCCTGGATATCAGCCTGCACCGGCTGCACCACGAGCATGCCGGCTCGGAGTTGCCGCTGCTGGTCGCGTTGCTGGATATCGACCATTTCAAAAGCGTCAACGACCGGCATTCGCACACGGTGGGTGACAGCGTGCTGCGTACTGTGGCGCATCTGTTGACCGACACCGCGCGCAGCGACACCCTGCTGGCCCGTTATGGCGGTGAGGAATTTCTGCTGGCGGCCCGGGTGACCGACCATACGGCGGCCCACGCCCTGCTGGAGCGCTGCCGGGCCGTGATCGAGGGGTATGACTGGACGCCACTGCTGGGAGACCGTTCGCTGACCATCAGCGTCGGTTACGCCCTGGGCCGGCCGGTCACCTTCGCCTCGGCTCTGGACCTGGCAGACCAGCACCTTTACGCCGCCAAGCAGGCCGGGCGCAACCAGGTGCACCCGGTAGAGCAGGCCCTGGCCACCCGTATGTAAACCGGGGGGCAGGCACAGCACCTCACAGCACCAGGGTCATCTCTGTCGCACTGGCCTCGAAGCCCAGTCTGGCGTACAGACCACGGGCCATGACGCTCGTGCCCAGGCTCAGGCGCGTCACGCCCCGCTGGCGGGCAGCCTCCAGGCAGGCCGTGACCGCTTCGCGCGCCAGACCCTGGCGACGCCAGTCCGGATGCGTCCAGACGTTGACCAGCCGCGCCCGGTAGGGCTGAGGATCACCCCGCGACGGGCCCCACTCCAGCAGTGTCAGGCCGGCACCAGCCACCACCCCGCCCTCCTCTGTGAAAGCCAGAAAGCCGAGGTACACCCCCCGCTCCAGGGCGCGTGCGACCCAGCTGGCGTAGACCGGGCACTCGGCCTCATCAGCCTCCTCGGGATAGCGGTGAAGCGCGATGGTCCAGGCATTCCCCGGACCTGCCGCCCGCCACCTCATGGAGCGTCCAGCGGGTCAAGCAGCGTGGTATGCCCCGGATGCTGTCTGCCAGAAGAGTCGTCCGGGTTCACCAGCGCACAGCGCTCCAGTGACAGGCAACCACACCCGATGCAGCCGCTCAGCTCCGAGCGCAGGCGCCAGAGCACCGCGATGCGGGCCTCCAGTTCCGTCTGCCAGTGCGCCGAGAGGCCAGCCCAGTCTGCGGCCGTGGGCGTGCGCTCGCCGGGCAGGGTTTCAAGGGCGGCGCGGATGTCCGCCAGGGGCAGTCCAACGCGCTGGGCAGCCCGGATAAAAGCCAGCCGGCGCAGGGTCTCGCGGGGATAGCGCCGCTGGTTGCCCGCCGTGCGGCGGCTGTGGATCAGGCCCTGACGCTCGTAGAAATGCAGTGCGGAAACTGCCAGACCGCTTCGTCTGGCAAGTTCACCAGGGGTCCAGAGCGTGGAGGATTCGGCAGCATGGGGAACAGACACAGGGCTTGACCTCAACAAAACTTCAGGTTCTACACTCGACCATAGCACCAGAGCAAGGGTGCAGGAGGTTCAGATGCCTTTTTCCCACCTCTTCCCTTTCCGGACCCCATGACCTCATCCCGCGCGCCCCCGGAGGCTTCATGCATATTGAGACGCTTGTCCTGCCCACCCGCCACCTTGAAGCTCAGCACCGCTTCTATACCCGGACCCTCGGTCTGACTCCCGAGCATGAAACGCCTTCCAGCGTGACCTTCCGCACCGGCACCTCCCGGCTGACCTGGCAGCAGGACGACCTGGCCGGCGGTTTCTGTCACCTGGCCTGGGATATTCCCTCCTCACAGGTCGAGGCCGCCGAAAGCTGGCTGGGCCAACGCCTGAAGTTGCTGGCCGCCCCGGATGGCCAGACCCGCATTACCCGCTTTCCACCCGGCGGCAACTGGAACACCACCAACCTGTATTTCCAGGACGCTGCTGATAACATTCTGGAATTCGTGGCACGGCATGACCTGGGTGGTGAGGCTCCGCTGCCCTTCGGCGCGCACAGCCTGCTGCGCCTCAGCGAGTTCGGGGTGGTGGTCCCCGACGTCGGCGCAGCCGTCCACCGTCTGGGAGAGAACTTTGGCCTGTTCCCCTTCAACGGCAGCAGTGACACCTTCACCGCGCTGGGCAGTCACGAGGGCATGCTGATCATGGTGCGCGAAGGCCGGGGCTGGTTCCCGACAGACCGACCTTCCGTCCCGGCTGAATTCCAGATCACGTGGCGAGTCGGAGCTAAACTGCACCTGCTAGATCACCTGGGCCTGAAAACCTCGCCACAATCCGCGCGACCAGAACAGGCAGCAACACCATAAGCGGACAGCTTCTGGTCAGGCGGCGCCCGAACGTGGTCCGTCGTCGTCAAATACACCTCTGCATCAGAGGGAATTCATGACATTCGACCGCCGCTCACAGGCTTTCTCCGCGTCCACGCACATTCCCTTCAGACCGTGCGTGATAGCTTCCGCGCATCATGACTGTACTTGCAAAAGCCAGGACGCTGGGGGAATTACTCGAGTCGCCGGAGTATGCGGAGCGCCGGCCTTTTGACGGCCGGGTCCGGCTGGTGCAGGACGAGGTCCGCGACAACCTGACACGCAAGCTCAGAAGCGGCGAGGAACTGTTCCCTGGCGTGGTCGGTTACGACGAAACCGTGATTCCGCAGCTGATCAACGCCCTGCTGGCCCGTCAGAACTTCATTCTGCTAGGGCTGCGCGGCCAGGCCAAGAGCCGCATCCTGCGCGCCATTACCGGACTGCTCGATGAGGTCGTGCCCGTGATTGACGGCGTGGACATGCCCGACGACCCCCTGAACCCGGTGGGCGCCGAGGGCCGACACCTGCTCGAAGTGCACGGGCTGGAGCTGCCGGTCCGCTGGCTGCCACGTGCGGACCGTTTCGTGGAAAAGCTGGCCACGCCCGACGTCACGGTCGCCGACCTGATCGGGGACGTGGACCCCATCAAGGCCGCCCGCCTGGGCACCAGTCTGGGCGACACCCGCAGCATGCACTTCGGGCTGCTGCCACGCGCCAACCGCGGAATCTTTGCCGTGAACGAGCTGGCCGATCTGGCGCCCAAGGTGCAGGTCGCGCTGTTCAACATCCTTCAGGAAGGAGACGTCCAGATCAAGGGCTACCCGATCCGTCTGGAACTGGACGTCATGCTGGTCTTCTCGGCCAACCCCGAGGACTACACTGCGCGCGGCAAGATCGTCACGCCGCTCAAGGACCGCATCGGCAGCGAGATCCGCACCCATTACCCCACCGATGTGCGTCAGGGCATGGAAATTACCGCGCAGGAAGCTGTGCGCGCCGACGGCATCACCGTGCCGCCTTTTATTGCCGAGCTGATCGAGGAAATCGCCTTCCAGGCCCGCGAGGACGGCCGCGTGGACAAGCTCAGCGGGGTCTCGCAGCGCCTGCCGATCTCCCTGATGGAACTGGGAGCGGCCAACGCCGAACGCCGCAGTCTGGTCGCCGGCGACGCCCCGGTGGTGCGGGTCAGCGACGTGTATGCCGGGCTGCCGGCCATTACCGGCAAGATGGAACTGGAGTACGAGGGCGAGCTCAAAGGAGCAGACAACGTGGCCCGTGACGTGATCCGCAAGGCTGCCGGGGTAGTCTATGCCCGCCATTACGGCAGCGCCGACACCCGCGAGCTGGAAAAGTGGTTCGACCAGGGCAACGTGTTCCGCTTCCCGCAGGGTGGGGACGCCTCCAGCGCCCTGAAGGCCGCCGATGAGGTCCCTGGCCTGAGCGCACTGGCCGCCGAGGTGGCCGCCAGTGCCGACAACGCCGTGCGCGCCGCTGCCGCCGAGTTCGTCTTGGAGGGCCTGTATGGCCGCAAGAAACTGAGCCGCGCCGAAGAACTGTACGCCGCGCCGGAGCCGGAACTCAAACAGGGCCGTGGGGGCCGCTGGAACTGAGCGTTTCCTCTTGTCAGGAGGCAGGCTGTAGCGGCCTGCCTCCTGCTCTTTCCGGATAGCGTGAAGCTCATGTTGAATGCCGCGCTGTCGGAGTTGCTGAACTTCTTTTCTCCACTGTCTGCACTGCAGCGCGAGGAGAGCGGCGCCGTGAGTCTGCTCACGCCGGGCACCAATGTCCTGGGCCTGAACGCCACCTATCTGCCGGATCTGTACCTTCCGGACATAAGTACGACCATGTCCAACCGGCCGGCCGAGAGCCTGCCAACAGGCGTCCTGGCCAGCGTGACTGCCTGGCATGCTGCCCATGATCTGCCTTTGCTGCTGGCCACCGCCCAGTCAGTGGCCGGGGCGGAGCCGGTCACCACCCTGCAGATTGGGACGGTCACCGCGACCGGACAGGCCGACCCCAGGGTCGTGGTCGAGCAGATGAGCCGGCTGCACCTCGTCCGATGGGCCGAAGTTCTGGCCACGGCGCGTGGCACACCGCAGTGGGGCGGCGCCCTGGCGCAGCATCTGGGCCGGGCCCTGGAAGGCAACCGGGACTTTGTGCTGCTGCAGGCGTATCAGGACGGCCAGCCAGCCGGCGCCCTCCTGTGGCGGGCCACAGCTCCGGGAGGTGCCACGCATCTCTGGGGAGCCCTCACGCCAGAGGCCGGGCCTGCTCTTATGGAGGCCGCCGCCCAGCTGGGCGGCGGCCGGGTTGTCGCATCAGCCCTGCGTGAGGACCCCTTGAGCCTGCAAGACCCTCTCCCCCTATGGTTCAGTGTTCTGAATCGAGATACCGACTACACTTCCGGCGGCGCGCAGATGTGAAGAGTGAAAGAATCTTGATGTGGAATTTCCCGCATTCGAGACGTCAAATACGGCCCACTGCGTCTTCACCGGGCCATGAGAAATGAGAACTGCGCGTTCATGCCTGGCAGAGGTCTGACACGCTGTAATGGGAACTATGGCCACAGCCTCCTTTCGTCTTCTCGGTGTCTCTGCACTGCTGCTGGCCCTCACGGCCTGCGGTGCCAGTACACCGGCGTCATCACCCCCTCCTGCACCTGTTGCGCCCGCACCGCCACAAACGGCTCCTGGTGGCACCTTCACCCAGCGCGTGCTGAGCCTGACCAACGCGGCTCGCGCTCAGGCCCGGACCTGCGGCGAGACCACTCACGCGGCGGCGCCAGCCCTGAGCGCCAATGCACAGCTGGCCCAGGCGGCCCAGGCGCACGCCAGCGACATGGCCGCCAGAAACTACTTCAGCCACACCAGCCAGGATGGCCGCACCATGGCTGACCGCATTACCGCGGCCGGGTACCGCTGGAGCACCATCGGGGAGAACATCGCCGCCGGGCAGACCACCCCGGAAGAAGTCGTCAGCGGCTGGCTGAGCAGCCCAGGACACTGCCGCAACATCATGAACCCCGCATTCCGGGAACTTGGTGTGGGTTACGTCCAGGGCGGCAGTTACAGGCATTACTGGGTGCAGAACTTCGGTGCGTCGTTCTGAAGTTCAAGCAGAAAAGAAGCGGACCTCCGGCCAGATGGCACTGGAGGTCCACTTTTCAACAGTGGGGTGCCCTTAGCGGAACAGCGGCAGGTAGTCGGCGTACCCTTCGGCTTCCAGCCGGTCCACCGGAACGAAGCGCAAAGAGGCCGAGTTGATGCAGTAACGCAGGCCACCGTGCTCCTGCGGGCCGTCGGGGAACACATGGCCCAGGTGTGAGTCCGCCACCGGTGAACGGACCTCGGTGCGGGGGTAGCCGATCTTGTAGTCGGTGTTCTCGGTCAGTGACATGTTTTGGATCGGCCGCGTGAAGCTGGGCCAGCCACAGCCGGCGTCGTACTTGTCGCGCGAGCTGAACAGGGGCTCTCCCGAGACCACATCCACGTAGATTCCTTCCCCGGTGTGGTCCCAGTACTCGCCGGTGTAGGCCCGCTCGGTGCCCTCGTGCTGCGTGACCTGATACTGAATCGGCGTCAGACGCTCACGCAGATCGGCGTCGGCAGGCTTCTGGAAGTCAGCTTTGCTCATGCGGGCAGTGTACGTGCAGGAGCATCAGCAGACCGTGGTCTGGTCCCGCAACGGCAGCCCGGATTCCGGGTGCTCAGGGCACCTGGACCGTCGCCCAGTCCTTACCGTTGACACTGATCTGGAAGGGCTCCCTGCGGGCCGGCGTGCCCGGGTCGGTATAGCTGAGCTCCCGCTCCTCGTACACGGCGGCGCAGACCATGGGGGTGTACCTCGCACTGGCCGAGAGCTGAAGGACCGTGGCGGTCCGCCGAATTGGCTTAATCGCCAGATCAGATTCCCCGCACTGCACCACATACCGCAGGGTGACGGTCAGCGGCCCGGTCGCACTGACCGCAGCTGGAACGCCTACCGACACCACCGTCAGGGGACGCCCGGCAGCAGGCGTTTCCTGACCGCCGCAACTGTTGAGGCCCAGGGCCAGCGCGCCCGCCAGCACAGCACGAACAGCTTTCATGGACCCACCCTAACACTGTCGCTCAGCACTTTGCGGCGACGGCCAGGGCCAGCGAACGATGGGGCGCGGGCCGGGTCAGAGCGGCATGTTGCCGTGCTTCTTGTAGGGACGGACCTCTTCCTTGTCGCGCAGCATCTCGAAAGTCTGGATCAGGCGCGCCCGGGTCTCCTCCATGGGAATCACGTCGTCGATATAGCCCTTGGCGGCCGCCACGTAAGGATTGTCGAAGGCTTCCTTGTACTCGGCGATCTTCTGCGCCCGGGTGGCTTCCGGGTTGTCGCTGGCATTGATGTCCCGCCGGTAGACGATGTTGGCGGCGCCCTCCGCGCCCATGACGGCCACGGCGGCAATGGGCCAGGCGTACACCACGTCCGCGCCCATGTCACGGCTGTTCATGGCCAGGTACGCGCCGCCATAGCTCTTGCGGGTGATCAGGGTGACCTTGGGGACGCTGGCCTCGGCGTAGGCATAGAGCATCTTGGCGCCGTGGCGGATGATGCCGCCGTACTCCTGCTGCGTACCGGGCAGGAAGCCGGTCACGTCCACCAGAGTCAGGATCGGGATGTTGTAGCAGTCGCAGGTCCGGATAAAGCGCGCGGCCTTGTCCGACGCGTCGATGTTCAGCGTTCCCGCCATGCTCTTGGGATTGTTGGCCACGATGCCCACCGACTGCCCGCCCAGGCGCGCGAAACCCACCAGGATATTTTTCGCCCAGTCCGGCTGAATTTCCAGGAAGGTACCCTCGTCCACCAGCTCATGAATCACGTCATGCATGGCGTAGGGCTTGCGCTGGTCCGGGGTGACCAGTTCCAGCAGACGCTCGTTGCGGCGGTCCGAGGGGTCCGGCGTGGCCTTGACTGGAGGCTGCTCACGGGCGTTCTGGGGCAGGTAGCTCAGCAGGTCCCGGATACCGTCCAGCACCGCCTCGTCACCATCGTAGGCGAGGTGCGCCACGCCGCTCTTGCGGGTGTGCACGTCCGCGCCACCCAGGGTATCGAAGGTCACTTCCTCGCGCGTGACGCTCTTGATCACTTCCGGGCCGGTGATGAACATGTAGCTGCTGCCCCGGCTCATCAGGATGAAGTCGGTCAGGGCCGGGCTGTACACGGCGCCGCCCGCGCAGGGCCCCAGGATGGCGCTGATCTGCGGCATGCTGCCGCTGTAGACGGCGTTGCGGTAAAAGATCTCCCCGTAGCCGCTCAGGGAGTCCACGCCTTCCTGAATGCGCGCGCCCGCGCTGTCGTTCAGGCCGATCACCGGGCAGCCGGTCTTGGCCGCCAGGTCCATGATCTTGGTGACCTTGCTGGCGTTCATCTTGCCCAGCGAGCCGCCCAGCACCGTGAAATCCTGCGAGAACACGAAGACCTGCCGTCCGTCGATGGTGCCGCGGCCGGTGACGACACCCTCACCGGGGGCGTCCACTCCTTCCATCAGGCGGTTGCGGCCGTGCTCCACGAAGGTGCTCATCTCCAGAAAGCTGCCCGGGTCCAGCAGGCGCTCGATGCGTTCGCGGGCGGTGAGTTTGCCGCCTTCCTTCTGTTTTTTCTGGCGCTCGGGTCCGCCGCCCTGTTCGACCTTGTGGCGGCGCTGCTCCATGGCCGCAATAAGTTCCTGCAGTTCCACACCGGGTTGGGTCATGCGCTCACTGTACCCAAACGGGCGTTAGGTGACCCGGCCAGGGCCCGTTCCTGGCCGGGGGACGGGAGGCCGCTGGAGCTCTCAATGCCCGGCTTCGACCACCAGCGTGCCGCCCTCGTCCATGCGCACGATGTTGGCCAGGGTCCGCACCGGGACTCCCAGTGAGGCAAGGTTGGCCCGGCCGTGCTCAAAGGCTTTTTCCACCACGCAGCCCAGCCCCAGCAGCTGCGCGCCGCTCTCGCGGATCATGTCGGCCAGCGCCAGCAGTGTGCCGCCCGAGGCCAGGAAGTCGTCAATGACCACCACCCGATCCTGAGAACCCAGGAACTCATGGCTGATGAACAGCTCCACCACCCCACCCTTGGTGCGGCTCACCGACTGCGCGGTGTACACCGACCCCTGCATGGTGACCGGACGTTTCTTGCGGGCATACACCATCGGCACACCCAGAACCATCGCAGTGGCCAGCGCCGGAGCAATCCCACTGACCTCGATGGTCACCACTTTGCTGGGCTTGAGCGGCCGGAAAGTCTGCGCGAAGGTCTCCCCCATTTCCCGGGTCAGCTGAGGCAACAGCTGATGGTTGATCAACCCGTCCACCTTCAGAATCCCGCCGGGCAGCACCGTACCCTGCGCCCGAATCGCATCCACCAGAGCCCGCATGCGCGCAAGTCTACCGGCAGAAAAGAGAGAAGTAGTCAAGCCGCCAGCAAGGAGCAGGCGACTTCACCGCCCCACACCCCCGAAGGCCGTCGTGCTCGAAGCGCGCGGGCCATTCCAGGCAGAAGGAAGATGGCGTCGAAGCCGGACACGTTGACTGGACCAGCAGCCCTATCGCGCCAGTCAAATCTCTTGCCAAGTGCCAACGAAAACTCCCCCTGCCCCTCTGGGGTAGGGGGGCGGGGCCTACACGTCCGGCTTACAACTCATTGACCTCCGGCTTAAACCCCACCTGCCGCACATACTCCAGGTACTCCCCTTCACTCAGCGCCTCCCGCTTTCCACTCAGCGCCACGAAAAACGCCTCCAGAACATTGGTCGCAAAGTTCCGGCTGCCCATCCGCGGCGTCGTGGTAATCAGCCGCCGCACCCCGCGCTCCTTCATCCACACCCGGTCCGCCTCGGTGATGGTCTGCGTGAGGATGGTTTTGCCGCTCAGGTCCTTGGGCGCGTAGCGCTTGGCGTAATGGGTGTCGCCGGCAATCACGTCGGCCCAGGCGTAGTACCGCGTCCCCTTGCCCTCCACACTGCTCTGCTGCTTCTTGCCGGTGGGATAGAACCAGTCCTGAGGCAGTTTGGTGACCACCGGCAGAGCCAGCGCTGCCACCTGCCGCAGCGCCGTGATGGTCCGCAGCGGCCGGTTGATATTCAGCCCGAAAATCAGGTCACCATAGATCACCTGGGCACCGTGTTCGGCCAGCGCCTCGGCCATGCCGAATCGGTCCACCGCCGAGACCATCAGAACTTTCTGCGTTCGCCAGTTCAGAAGCGAATCCAGCTGGGAAATAGCGTCGCGCTCCAGGGTGTTCTTGAGCCCGCTGCCATCCAGCACAGGTGTCAGCTTGGCATGGGCCACCAGCTGGCGCACGTTGCCGAAGGTGTAGCGGCGTCCCCCTGCAATGACATACAGGTCGGCGCCTCCCAGCCCGAACGCATCTACGCGGCCGTCCAGCACCTGAAACAATCGCGCAGCCTTGCGGCTGTCTCCATCCGTGCCGATGCGTTCCAGAATGAACGGCTGGCCCAGCACATTGATTTCCTCGCGGGCGTTGCGTTTGCTGTCGCCCAGGCTGACACTGACCACGTGCTTGTAACCGGCAGGGGCGGGTTGCCAGTGGCTGGGCAGATCAGTCATGCGCGCCATTCTAGAGGCCAGACTGTGAGGACCGTCAGGATTGTGAGGGGGGCCCAGGAGGCTGGGGCTCCGCTGATGGTGCAGGCCTGGGCATCCCCTGACCTTCACTGAGCTGGATCAACCAGGCCATCAGCTGTATCAGGGCCAGCGCCAGCGACGGCAGCCCCGCCATCATCATGATCCAGCCGCTCCACTGCTGATTTTGCAGCGGGGTCAGGTTCCACAGACACAGGGCGTTGACGTAAGGCGTATACAGCACCCGAGGCGAATACAGCCACACGGCCGCGACCGCCATCATGGGCAGGGCTGCCAGCAGCCCGAACCAGCCACGTGAACCGATGGTGGCCGCCTGCACCGCCGGCAGTGGGCGCAGAATCACGGCCCACACCAGCAGGCTGCTCAGCAGATACAGCGCCGGAAGCAGCGCGGCGGCGGTGTTGGTCACCACGCTGGCGTTAAAGCCGGCCGGCACGTTCCAGTAAATGATGACCGCGCTCCACACCGCCAGCGCCAGCCAGGGGTCCAGCAGCACGTTCAGCACCCGGCCCAGCCCCCGTCGCGGACTGAGCTGCACGCCACGTGGAATGCCCAGCACCAGCAGCGGCGGCACAATTTCAGCCAGGATCATGAGTCGGCCCATGTACAGCGCCATGCTGCTCTGCGTCAGCGTGGCAGCGAGGCTCTGGGTGGTCAGCAGCAGCAGCACTATGCCGCTGCCGAACAGCGCCGCGCGCCAGACCGGCCAGCGGGCGCGGCCTTCGTCCGTGCGGCGGGCCTGGGCGAAACGCCAGAAGTACGCCGCCGCCGCCAGCAGGGTGGGCACCAGGAACAGCGGGTCGGCATGCAGGGTCAGCAGGTCGCCCAGCGTGGGGTTGAGGTTGGAAGGAGTATCCAGAATGCTCACGAGGTGGGATGATCCATGACGTACTGCACGTCCTTAAGAACCCGGTCCACCTGAGGAAGCTGGGTGTAGTCCCACAGCACCCGCAGCTTGCCGGCGCTGTCGATCAGGTAGGTGGCGGTGGTGTGGTTGATCTGGTACTCGGCTTCACCTTTCACGTCGGCTTTCTGGGCGCTGACCCCGTAGGCCCGGGCCACGTCTTTCAGCGCTTCAGGCGGCACGTTGATCCCCTGCGCCTGCCCAAAGAACGTGACGTAGGCGTTCAGCCGTTCGGGCGTGTCGCGCTGTGGGTCCACGCTGACCATGATGACCTCGAAGCGGTCGCGCTCCTCCGCGGGCAGGGCCTGACGGACCTTGTCCAGGTAGGCCAGAGACAGGGGGCAGATGTTCGGGCAGTGCGTAAACCCGAAAAACAGGGCTGTGGTCTTCCCTCCCCTCTGGCCTGGAGTAAAGGTGAACGGTCTGCGGTTGTGATCCGTGCCCTGAAAGGCGCTGGCCGACGTGTCGGCGTTGTAAGCCGTACCGTAGAACGGGTACGGACTTTTCAGCCGCGCAAAGCCCCAGGCGCCAGCCAGCAGCAGCGTCACGGCGCAGACCGCCAGCAGCGCCGACACGTACCAGGGCCGCTGGGGCAGCGCCGTGGTCTCGGCGTGATCGGCGGAAGGCACTTGAGCTGCGGGTTGGGGAGCAGAGAGTTCGGTCACGGCGGGTTCACCTCCAGAACGCGGATACAGGCAAGTGGGAGCTCATGGTTTATACACGGTGGCACTGACTTTCAGGGTGCGTCCGTCACTGAAGGTCAGGGTAAACGGCAGCTTCTGTCCGACCTTCAGCGCCCGTTTGAGCCCCATGACCATCAGGTGGTTTCCGCTGGGCGCCATGGGCAGGGTGCCCCGGGCCGGCAGGTTCAGGCTCTGCACTATTTTCATGCTCGTGCGGCTCTGGGCGTCCTTGCGGGTGATCATCAGCATGCTGTGCCCGGCCAGCGGGGTGCTGACAGCCCTGAGCACCAGCGGCCGGGTGCCGGTGTTGCGCAGGGAGATAAAAGCACTGGTATCCCGGATCCCGGGCGGCACCGCAAGCACCCGGGCGCTGACGACCCTGACCTCCGCCGGAGCAGCCGCTCCCGGCCGTAGCTGGCCGTGGCTTTCATGCCCGGCAGCGACCGGAAGGGCCAGCAACAGCACGCTGGCACTCAGGACCAGGAAGGTGCGTGAGAACATGAATCTTCTCCTTGTGAAGGGCAGCGGCCAGAAGCCATGGAGGCCCGGTTCACCTGCGTGACCGGTGCCCGGCGAGCTCCGCAAGTCTAGGACGCATAGTGCGGCCCAATTGTCCCCATGTCCCGGGCACCGGGCCAGCGGCCTGGCACCGGCCGCTGCCGGTCAGGTGGTCCATCGGGCGAGGCAGCATCAAAAAAGTGGAACAGGTTCCATCACGCACGGTATGGTGGGACGTCTGATGCGCAAACCCACTATTCAGGATGTTGCCCGCCGGGCCGGAGTCGGGGTGGGCACCGTGTCGCGCGTGCTGAACAACCACGTGGCCGTCAAGGGCGTGACCCGCGAAACGGTCCTCAAGGCTATTGCCGATCTGGAATACACGCCCAACCCCCACGCCCGCCGGATCGCGGGCGGCAAAAGCTACACCATCAGCGTGCTGCTGCCGGTGCTGACCACCGAGTTCTACACCCGGCTGCTCGACGGGCTGGAGGCGGCGTTTCAGGAAGCGCGCTACGACGTGGCAATTTTTCCCCTGCTGGACCGCTCCCGGCTGGAGCGTTACCTGGGCTCGCACACCCTGGCCTATCAGGCCGACGGGCTGGTGATGGCCACTTACAACCTGACGACCCTGTTCCATGAGCGGCGCATGCGCACGCAGCAGCCCACCGTGCTGGTGGATGCCCATGCCGACAATGTGGACTGCGCCTACATGGACAACGTCACCGGCGGGCGTCTGGCCGGCGAGTACGCCTCGAGCCTGCCCGGCGCCCTGTACGCCATCTGGGTGGAGACCGAACTCGACCAGCTGTTCTCCACCCGGGTCTTCGAGGACCGCCGCAGTGGATTTCTGGAAGCCACGCAGCGCGCGGGACGGGGGGTCCGCGGTGAGTTCATCTCCAGCTTCGACACCCTCGCCGCGCGCAATACTGCCGCGTCGCTGCTCGACGAGATCCGGGCCACCCCCGGGGGACTGCCGGCCACGGTCTTCGCCTCGGCCGACCTGCTGGCCGGCGCCCTGCTGGACGAGGCCCACCTGCGCGGTCTCAAGGTCGGCGAGGACCTGCGGATCATCGGCTTTGACGACCAGCCCTGGGCGGCGGCGCGCGGCCTGACCACCCTGCACCAGCCGGTAGAGAGCATGGGCTATGAGGCGGCGCAACTGCTGCTCTCACGCCTGAACGGTCACCGCGGCCCGCCCCGCGCCCGGCGTTTTGAGCCGACCCTGATCTGCCGCGAAACCGCCTGAGACAGATGCCGGTGCAGATCCGTTCAGGGAATCGGTGTCTTCGGGGCGGAGCAGGAGTGAAGCAGGGCATGCTGCAAGAGGACACCGTTCACCATCAGCGGTCTCGCACCACGTCGCCTGACGGACTTTTGCCCACACGGTGGCCCCTGAATCAGCCAAGCCCAGTAGACAGCGTCTGTATTTCCAGAGCTGGCCTGATCCTCAGGCGCGGGCGCGCAGGCCCAGAACCAGGCCTCCGCTGAAGGCCCCGGCAAAAGGCAGGTTGGCGGTCAGGACCCGGCCCAGCCACTGGGCCCCCTGCTCGCCACCCTGACGCAGCCACGGTTCGGTGAGGGCCTGGACCCTCAGCCAGTTGATGCTGATCAGCTCGGCGTAGGCCAGCAGCTGCAGCGTCACAAACAGCACACCCACCACGATCAGGACGACGCGCCCGATATGTCTCAGGGCCACGCCGGTTGCAAACCCCAGCAGGGCGCCCACGCTGAGATCGGGCAGGAGCGGCTGGAGCGCGTCCAGAATGCGTCCTGTGTCGGAGGGGTCGGCGGGGGCAGCGGCGCTCAAGACCCGCGCATCCTAGCGTTCCTGGAACGCGACATACACCGCGGCGCTGGGGGGTATGCCTCAAAGCTGACGCGTGATTAAAGGCCAGGGCAGTATGGTGTATCCCAACGTGACTGACCTGAGCACCACCCCACCCGCTCCCGACCTGCTCGCGCCTGAACTGCACGAGCGGCTGGTGGCCGGCGATGAAGCCGCCTGGTACAGCTTCGTGCAGACCTACGAGGGGCGCATGTACGGTTACCTGTACCGCCTGGAAGGCAACAGCGAGGACGCCCTGGACCTCACGCAAGAGGTGTTTTACCGGGCGTGGCGCAGCATCCGCACCTTCCGTCCCGGCGAGCGGGTGCTGCCCTGGCTGTATCAGGTGGCTCGCAATACCCAGATCGAGTCACACCGCCGTAAGCAGTTGCAGCGCTTCAGTCTCGAAGAAGCCCGTGAGGACGCCGGCTTCGAGGTCACCAGCGGGGCGCGCTCTCCGGTACAGGCCGCCGAAAGTGCCGACGCTCAGGACCGGGTGCAGCGGGCCCTGCTGCGGCTGCCCACCGAATACCGCGAGGCCGTGGTGCTGCGCTTCGTGGAGGACCTGAGCTACGACGAGATCGCACAGATTCAGGGGGTCGCCGTCGGAACCGCCAAAAGCCGCGTATTCCGGGCCAAGGAGCAGCTCTCGGACCTGCTGGCCGATGTCGCCGACGTCCACTAGACCGCCATTGGATTGCCGGAAAAACCGCATCCAGGGTTCCCACTTCACCATGCCGGCGCGGCCCGTTCTCTAGTCTGAGGATGTGCTGTCTGCCCTGATCCACTCTTCCCGCACGCGCTCCGTCATACGCCACGCGGCCCTGACCCTGGCACTGGCCGCCGTTCCCTGGTCCGCCTGGGTGCAGGCTCAGAGCAGCGCGCAGGTGCCTTTCCGCATCGGCTACCGGACCGACAGCAGCATGGGCGCGCCGCTGCAGGTCAGCTTTCAGGCCAGCGTTCCGACTGAGCACCGGGTCGAATGGGTGTTCGGAGATGGAGCCGTGGCCGCGGGTCCGCAGGTCAGCCATACCTATTACCGGACCGGCAAGTACGAGGTGCAGGCCACCCTGTTCGACCCCACCGGGCGGGCCGTGAGCCGGGCCACCGGCGAACTCAATGTGCGCTCCAGTGGCCCCGAGCGTGCCGAGATGACGGTCCTGATCGGCCGTGGCACGCTGCGCCTGAGTTCGGCGGGCAGCGTCGTGTACGCGCCGGGCACGCCGTCGTTTCAGGTGAACGGGAAGAAGGTCGGCACGGGGCCGGTGCAGGTGACCGAGGGCCCGGTGGACCTTGCCGTGCGGCTCACCGGACAAGGCGGGAATACCCTGGAGCGCCGGCTGTCGTTCCGGATGGCTGCGCTGGGCGGCAGCGTGCCCTTCGAGACGGAGGTGCTGCGTCTGACCAACCGGGCCCGCGCCCAGGGCTTCAACTGCGCCACACTGCGCGAAGGGGGCCGTGCGCTTCCTCCCCTGAAACAGCAGTCCGCCCTGGACGTGGCGGCGCTGGCCCAGTCGGCTGGCATGGCCCTGCAGGGCTACTTTGACCACACCAGCGCCCTGGACGGCAGTTCACCTCTGCGGCGCGTTCAGGCGGCCGGATTCGCGCCCAGCGTGGCGGCCGAGAATATCGCGGCCGGACAGCGGACTCCGGAGGAAGTCGTCACCAGCTGGCTGCGTAGCCCAGGCCACTGCCGCAACATCATGGGTGACTTCTCACTGATCGGGCTGTCGTATGTGGACCGCCCGGGCACCAAGTTCGGGCGGTACTGGACCCAGGTCTTCGCCAAACCCTGACCGACGCTGCCTTCCAGGCCAGTTGCCAGCTAGGGCCGCAGGCTCAGGCCAGCGCGGGCAGGCTCAGACAGCAGCGAGGACGGCTCACCCAGCCGCACGGTGGCTATAAGCCCGCCGTCCGGCGCGTGCGAGAGACACACGTCTCCGCCGTGGGCGCGTGCGTAGCGCCGGACCAGTGCCAGCCCCAGGCCGTGTCCGTCGTCCAGGCCCTGAGGACCACGCTCATAAGGCAGAAAGACGCGCTCGATCAGGGCCGGCGGAATACCTGGGCCGTAATCGCGGACCGTGATCTCGGGCCGGTTGCCGGCCAGGCACAGCCGGACCTCCACCAGACCGGTCGTGTATTTGAGGGCGTTTTCCACCAGGTTCTCCAGCACCTGACGGACCCGGTTGGCATCCACCGGCCACACCAGCGGCGCGTCGGGCACGCAGACGTCCACGCGCCGCGCCGCCAGACGCTGCACCAGAGGGCGCAGGTCCGTGCGCTGCACCCGCAGGCTCACGTCCAGGTACAGGTCGTTCAGGCGGGTCAGGTCCGCGCGGCTGTCAAGCTGCACCACGCTGTCCTCAATCAGGGACAGCAGGTGCTGGCGCTGCTCGGCGCTCTGGGCGTGCCGCAGCAGGTCGCTGGCCAGCAGCAGTGACTGCAGCGGGCGGCGCAGCTCGTGACTGGCCAGGCTCAGGGCCTCACGCTGCCGGGCTTCGCGCCGCGAGCGCCGTTCCCGTTCGGTGCGCCACATCAGCAGGGCGCGGGTAATAAGCAGCAGGCTCATCAGGGCTGTCAGACCCGCAGTCAGGATCAGGGCAGAGCGCAGGCGTTGCAAGGCTGGTACGGGGCCCCGGACCCTGGTAAACGTGTCCGCCTGGGCGTTCAGGCGCAGCGCAGTCATAACCGCACGCCTGACGCTTGACGGGGTGTTGCGCTGCAGGTCCTCTTTGATGCTGACCAGTCGAGCTTCGCCGTAGTTTTCCACCAGTGCCAGTTCGTAAAACTGCCCCGGCGTACTGGCACTGGACAGCGCCCTCTCCCAGCTTCTGCGACGTTCATCCGTGGTTACGGTGGGATCAAGGCGGGCAATCTGATACGTCTGCAGCTCCTGTGCCAGCGCGCGGTACTCATAAGGTGACCAGGTTTCCTTGTTGTCGATCAGGGTACGGTAAGCAGGCTGCGTAGCCAGCAGCAGCAGCCCCAGCGTCAATAAAGCTGGAAGCAGGGCCAGGGCTGTTTCACGCAGCAGAACCGCGCGGGGGACTCCCTGCAGCAGGGACAGCAACTTCACGGTGCGGGCGTGATGCGGTCCACCCACCACACCCACGCATAGCCGTATTCCCGGGCAGGAAAGCGCTTCTCGTCCGGCGGCATCACGACCGTCAGCGGTCCTTTCTGCAGCACCGGAATGGCCTTGCCATTGGCGTGGTAGGCCAGCAGCATCGCCTCGTGGTGGTAATCGCGTGCGCGGATCGTCGTCACGTACCCATTCTCCGCATAAACACGCAGGTCCTGTCCCACAAATCCGCCAGCCGCGGCCAGATCGCGCAGCGGCACGCCTTCATAGGTATAGCTCTCGCGCAGCTGTGGATGAAACGTGGTGTACCGCATGGCTGGCAGCGCCCTGAGCTGTGCCAGGGTGTAGGTCTGCTTTTTGCCTGTCCGGGTTTCTACCGTGAGCAGGACGCGCTGCGCCGGACCGGCTGGCGGGCGCAGCCCTGCTGCACGCAGGTACCGGTATCCGGCCAGCGGAGGGGGCAGAAGCCGGGCATGGCGATGTGGCTTGGTGGTGCGGGGGACGAGCGCCAGATCACCTACACGGGCCACTGCGGTGGCTGACTCGGATTTGACACCAGCATCCGAACGGGCGGAAGCCAAGCGGGTTGGGGTGCCGGCCACCAGCGCCAGTATCAGGGCCACTGCGGCAAGTCCCGCACCTGGAGAAAACATCAAATCTAAGTTTATGCGACGCTTTCAGTGGCCTCAAGACCCAGGTATGAAGGTCAGCTGAAGACTTTGGGGGGGATCTGAGGGGCAGGGTCAGCCTCAGGTCACCCTTACGGCGCAAGCTAAGGCTATGAAGAACCTGATGTTGGTAACAGGCACCCTCGGGGTTCTGGCGGCGCTGGGTACGGCTGGCGCGACGCCGACCCTGAGTGCGCAAAGCATCATCGTCAATCCGGTAGCCAATCCTGTAAATGTGCGGGTGTGGACCGACCGCGATCCCACCGGCAGCCGCGCTCCTGAGTACGCCCCGGGAGAAAAGATCCGGCTGTACACCAGTGTGAGCCAGGATAGCTACGTGTACCTGTTCAACGTCGATCCGCAGGGCACGGTGGACCTGATCCTGCCCAACCGCTACCAGGGTGGGGGCAACTTCCTGAAGGCAAATACCGTGAAGGCTTTCCCGGCCTCGGGCGACCCCTTTACCTTCGATATCGCCGCTCCCTACGGTATGAACAAGGTACTGGCGCTGGCCAGCCGCACCCCTCTGAACATCGATCAGATCGCGACCTTCAAAGGACAGCAGAGCGGCTTTGCCAGCGTCAGCGTGCAGGGGCAGAACCAGCTGGCCCAGGCGCTGAGCATCGTGGTCCGGCCGGTCGAGCAGAACACCTGGGACAGTGCCACGGCCTTTTATAACGTGGTCAACCGCACACCAGCCGCTGTGGCGCCCCCTGTCTCCACGGCCCCGGTCGCCGCGCCGCTGACCACCGCCCCGGTCCGCCCCGGCGCGATCCAGCCTGTTCCCCAGGCCAGCACCCCGGCTCCAGCCACAAGCGCGCCACAGACGGCCCAGGCGCTGTCGATCACTCCTAAGGCAAGCAGCCCCTGGGGCACGGCCCGCGAGTGGAAAACCACACTGGACACCAGCCGCAGTGTGGCGCAGGTCCACGCCGACTACGCTGCCCTGCTCAAGGCCGAGGGGTACAACGCCGTGAGCACCAAAACCAAGAACAAGGAAACCAGCAGCGAGTACCGCAATGCCCGGGGAGGCAAAGCGGAACTGAGCGTCAAGCAGAAGGGCAAGCGCATTGAAGTCAAGGTGGAGCGCAAGTAACCTCTTCAACGACCAAACGGGGCCTCATGGCCCCGTTCTTTTTTGGTGTGCGGAGCGCTGGAGGCGGCCACCACCAAACGGGCGTTAGGTTTCTGCTAGGCTGAAGCTCCAACATCCTGTCTGAGCCGCGTATGCCGATACCCGCCTGCCCCGTCACCCTGCCCTGCCTCCCGTGTGTGAGGCGCACCCTGGCGTGGCGATCCGGGCCGGGCAGCCTGCGGCTTTCGCGGCTTCTGAACCAGCGCCGCGCGCCCTGAATGTTATTGCTCTGAACCTCCCGGTCCTGTGGGCTGCGAGGTTTCCATGTCGCAGCCCTGCACATTGCTACGCCCAACTCCCGGAGGTTCCATGACCCGCAAGAAGACCCCTAAGGCCGCCCCCGTGGCCGAGACCGATGCCTTCGAGGCTTCGGCCGCCGCCTACGACGACGCGTCGGGCAGCATGTTTCAGATTCTGGCTCCGGACGGCACACTGACCCGTCCGGACCTGCTTCCTTCTGCCGACGTGCAGATGCGTCTGTACCGCGAGATGCGCCGCGCGAGGCACTTCGACGAGCGTGGCTGGGTGCTGTACCGTCAGGGCCGCCTGGGCGTCTTCCCGCCCTTCGGGGGCATGGAAGCCAGCCAGTGTGGCACCGCCGCTGCGCTGACCAGCGACGACTGGCTGTTTCCCACCTACCGGGATACCGGCGCGGCCCTGACCCTGGGGCTGCCGATTGCCCGCACGCTGGCCTACTGGCGCACCAGCCCGCACGGCTGGGCGATGCCCGAAAACCTCAAGGTGCTGCCGTTCTATATCCCGATCGCTACGCAGTACCCCCAGGCAGTCGGCGCCGCACTGGCCGAACAGCGTCGGGGCACCCGCAACGTCGCGATGGCCTTTATCGGCGACGGTGGCAGCAGCGAGGGTGACTTTCACGAGGCACTGAACTTTGCTGGCGCCCTGAACGCTCCATGTGTATTTATCCTGCAGAACAACGGCTGGGCCATCAGCGTGCCCACCCGCAGCCAGACCAAGGCCACCAATCTCAGCCGCCGCGCCGAGGGCTACGGCATTCCCGGGGTGCGCGTGGACGGCAACGACGTGCTGGCCACCTGGCACGTCACCAACGAGGCGGTGCAGCGCGCCCGCGCCGGCGAAGGCCCCACCCTGATCGAGACCGTGACCTACCGCATCAAGCCGCACACCGTGGCTGACGATCCCAGCCGCTACCGCACCGAGGAGGACAACGCGGGCTGGGCCGAAAAGGACCCGGTGGAGCGCATGCGCCGCCACCTGCTGAGCAGTGGGTTGATGACCGAGCACAGTGAAGCTGAGTTGCTCGCCGAGGTCGCCGCAGAATTTGAGGCCGCCCTGCAGGAGGCCGACAGCTACCCCGACCCCACCCCGGCCGAGATCCTGGATCACGTGTTCGCCGAACCCACGCCCCAACTCCGCAAACAGCGGGCCGAACTGCTCGACGAGGTGGACGCATGACTGCCACAGCCAGCAAGACCAAGACGATGACCATGGTCGCCGCCATCAACGAGGCCCTGGACCTCGCCCTGGCCAACGATCCTGCTGTGCACATCTTCGGCGAGGACGTCGGCGTGATGGGCGGGGTATTCCGCGCCACCGACGGCCTGCAGGCCAAATACGGTGTGGAGCGGGTGTTTGATACCCCACTGGCCGAAGCCGGCATCGTGGGCATGGGCATCGGCATGGGGCTGGCCGGGCTCAAGCCGGTGGCCGAAATTCAGTTCGCGGGCTTCCTGTACCCGGCGCTGGACCAGATCCTGTCGCACCTGGGCCGCTACCGGCACCGCACCCGCAGCCGTTACCACCTGCCGATGGTGATTCGCGCGCCCTACGGCGGCGGGGTCCACACCCCCGAACAGCATGCCGACAGTCCTGAGGCCATCCTGGCGCACACCCCGGGCGTGAAGGTCGTGATTCCCAGCACGCCGTCCGACGCCAAGGGTCTGCTGCTGTCGGCCATCAACGATCCGGACCCGGTCTTCTTCTTCGAGGCGATCAAGCTCTACCGCAGCGTCAAGGAGGAGGTGCCCGAGGGCGATTACCGCGTGCCGCTGGGCAAGGCCCGGGTGGTCACCCAGGGCGACGATGTGACCGTGGTCTGCTACGGGGGCATGGTCGAGGTCGCCCAGAAGGCCGCCGAGGCTGCCCGCACGGCTGGCATTGGCGTGGAGGTCATCGATTTGCGCACGCTGGTCCCCATGGACACCGAAACCGTGCTGCAGAGTGTCGAGAAGACCGGCCGGGTCGTCATCGTGACCGAGGCGCCGCGTACTGCCGGGTTCCATAGCGAGATCAGTGCCACCATTGCCGAGGAGGCCATCGAATTCCTGCGTGCGCCCATCGTCCGTGTGACTGGATATGACGCGCCGTATCCTCCATTCACTGCCATCGAGGACGTGTACCGTCCGAACCCGCTGCGGGTGGCTAAAGCCATCAAGAAGGTTATGGCCTACTGAGCCACTAAAACCGAAAAACGTCGCTGAGCACACGTTCTTACCTCAGCACAACATCATGAAGGGCAGGGACGATGGGGAGGATGCGTCTTCCTGCCCTTCTGCTGACTGCCGGCCTGCTTGTGAGTGCGGCGGCCTTTGGGGTGGGGCAGTTGCAGGCACCAGCAACGCCGCTGCCGGCCATGACGCCAGCGACCGTTCCTGCGTCGCCTCCTTCGGTAACGGCGCCTGCCGAGCCTCCGGCCGAACCCGAAAGTGCCCCGGTCCCGGCAGTTCCAGCGCCCGCACCGCCCCCAGTCGTGACTCCGTCCCCGCCTCATCTGCCGGTACGGGCCCGCATTCCGGGCGTCCGACATGAATACCAGCGCCTGAACAACTGTGGTCCCGTGACCATTGGCATGGCCCTGAGCCGCTGGGGCAGCACGCTGAACCAGTACGACATCGCACCGCGTCTCAAGCCGGCCAGAGGCGATGTCAATGTCTCACCGGATGAACTCGCCGCCTACGCCCGCTCCCAGGGCATGGACGTGCATCTCGCCCGGGGCGGCGACCGCACCCTGCTGCGTGGGTTGCTGGCGGCCGGTTTTCCGGTCATCGTGGAGACCTGGTTCGTGACGCCCGATTCGGGAGGCATGGGGCACTACCGCCTGCTGACCGGCTACGACGACACGACCATGCAGTTCAGCGCCCTGGACTCATATCTGGGACCCCTCAGGATGGACTACGCCGGATTTGATCAGCTCTGGCGGTCGTTCGGGCGCACCTATCTGGTCGTCAGCGCTCCAGAGAAGACGGCCCAGGTGCGCGACTTACTGGGATTTCGGGCTGACCCGGTGGCGGCCAAGCAGGACAACCTGCGGGTGGCACAGGCCGAGGCCAACCGTCTGGGTGATGCCATATCGTTCCTGAATCTGGGTCAGGCACGGCTGGAACTCGGTGACGCCCGGGGAGCAGGGCGCGCCTTCGATCAGGCCTTTGCGGCACCAGCCGACCGCAGCCTCGACCCGAGCCGGCCAGGCTGGGTTCAGGGAGGGCTGCCCTGGCGCACCCTGTGGTACTCGTTCGGTCCGCTGGAGGCCTACATCCGCACCGGGCGTCCAGCGGACGTCCTGAGACTCACTGGGGCCGTCCTGCGCAGCGTGCCGACGCACGAGGAGGCCCATTACTGGCGGGGCCGAGCCCTGAGTGCCGTGGGTCGGGTGGCCGAGGCGCGAGGGGCTTACCACGAGGCACTGCGGTTGCGCCCGGGCTTCGAATCCGCGCGCGTGGCGCTGAGCGCCCTGAACTGACACCTGCTGGGGGTCAGGGACGAAAGCCGCAAAAACGTTCCTGCAGAATCTCAGGGCCGCGATGGTCCCAGGACCTTGTACCCGATTGATCCAATGTGCGCTTAAAAATCCGCCCAGCAATCACAGCCGGGCGGTTGGTCTGACATCGAGCTTCTGTTTCTTTTAAGCGCTCAGTCACTCTTGGGTGCGTCAATCACCTTGGCGGCCTTCTTGCCGCTCTTGCCAGGGCTGGCCACGATGGTCTGGCTCGTCTGGCTCTTGCCCTTGCCACCGGTTGCGGCCGCCTTCTGGATCGTCTGGCCCAGGCTGGCCGTCTCGCGCTCGACCTGCTTGTTGATGATGATCTGCTGGATGATGCCGATCAGGGTCGACAGGATGATGTAGATGGTCACGCCTGCCGGGAAGGTCAGGGCGAAGTATAGGAAGATCAGGTAGATAAACGCCTGCTGCCGGAACATGTCGGGCGTCTTGCGCGTCATGACGTACAGCTGCCCGATGTTCACCACCAGGTAGATCAGCGCCAGGATGTAGAAGGGATCCGGAATGGCCAGGTCCGGCAGCCACAGGAAGCCGCTGTCGAACTCGAAGTTACGGATGGTGGACCACAGCGCGATCAGCACCGGGAACGGCAGCAGCGTGGAAAAGCAGCCGGCCGGGTTGAAGTTGTAGTCGCGGTAGAGCTGCTGCATCTCGGACTGCATGGCGCGCTGGGACTCCATATCGCGCTTGTCCTTGTACTTCTCCTGAATCTCCTTGATCTTGGGCTGCATGATCTGCATGCGGGCGGTGGTGCGGCCCTGCGCCTGCATCAGCGGCCACATGATCAGCCTCAGCAGGATGGTCAGGGCGACCAGCACCAGTCCCCAGTTGCCGATGAAGCTGTATAGCCACTCCATGAGCTTGACGATCATCAGGCTGATCTTGCCAAAGAAATTAGGCTCGAACAGGCCCGGAAACTCGCTGTAGCCGCTCTGATACAGGTGAATCAGCTCGTTGCGGCCGCCGTACACTTCCAGGCTGCTTTCGCCCTGCAAGCGCACCTGAATCAGACCCTGGCTGCCCCCGGTGAGTGCCACGTTGGCCCGGGTGCCCTGCTGGGGACGCACGATGGTCGCCAGGGCCACCTGGCTGTTCATGCCACTGGGCACTTCCTGCAGCGCCGCGTACTGGATGTTCTCGACTTCCAGCGTGCCGCTGCCCTGAGCGGCAGCCGGCTGTCCACCGACCGGCAGCGCCTGTACCCGCGGGTTCTCGGCCTTGCCGAGTCCGGGGAACAGCAGGGTGTACCGCTCCGGACCACCCTCGACCGAGGTCCGGACATCCATCTTGTAGTTGCGGGGATGCAGGGTCACGGTCTTGGTCACCGTGACGCCGCCCTGGGTGTAGCGGAACACGGCGTCCTGGCGGTTTTGGGGGATGTTGGACGTAATTTCCGGCGGCGTGACCGTGGCCGGCCGTGCGGGATCAAGCCCCTCAGCCTGCACGACGAGCGACTTGCGCCCCCCGACCATATTGATGATGCTCTTGCCATTTTTCAGGGCGCTGAAATCGTAGGTGCCGTCGCTGCGCCGCTTGATAAAGGGCGTGCCCGCATAATTCTTGACGTACCAGCCGATCACTTCGCCGCGGGCGTTGAACACCACGTCCTGCAGGTTGCTGGTGGCGATAAACTCGTCGCCCCGGATACCGTCAAAGTCGGCCCGGATCCACTCGGGATTGATGGCCTTGCCGAACGTCGGCAGCGGACCGGTGGTGCCACATGCGGTCAGCAGCAGGGCGCCAAGGGCGGCGAGGGGAAGCAGGTGTTGTGTCTTCATGGATGTGTTTTTCTGCCTTGGGGAAAACGTTCCGGCACGGGATCGACCCCGCCCGGCACGAGAGGATTACAGCGCATGATCCGCCAGGTGGCCAGCCAGCCGCCCTTCAGGGCGCCGTGACGTTCGATGGCCTCTACAGCATACTGAGAGCAGGTAGGGATAAACCGGCAAGTCGGTGAGGGCTTACGCGGCGAGAGGTCACGCTGATAGGCCCGGATCACGCGGACCAGTCCGCGCGAGGCCAGGCTCATGGGGTAGGCCCTTCGGAGGTCACACCGTTTGATACGGCGCCAGACGTGCGCAGGTTCCCGCCGCCCTTGCGGCCCTTGACCCGGCCCGGAGCCTTGGCCAGGGCCTTCATCAGGGCCGCCTGCACGTCTCCGAAAGGAGCCCGCAGGATGGAGGGATTGGGCATCAGGATGGCGCGGCAGGGCGGCAGGCCTCCAGGCAGGGTGCGCAGCGCCTCGCGGACGCGGCGCCGGGCCCGGTTGCGGTCCACGGCGCGCCTGAGCGACTTCTTGGGTACCACGATGCCAAAGATGGCCCGGGGCCGCCAGGTTTCCCCATAGCGAGGCCGGTATTCGGTCAGGCGCAGGGTGAACAGCGGATCGCGGACCACCACCCCATGCTGCCGGACCTTACGGAACTCGCGGTCACCACGCAAAGAAGCCAGCGCCACCGGACGTGACCGACGGGTATCGGCGGAGTCCTGGGTGGCGCTGGGTTGGTCCGTGCTGACGATCACACCCTCCTGGGGAGAAGGGGGATTACTCGTCGGCGACGGTGAGCTGGTGACGGCCCTTCGCGCGGCGACGCGCGAGGATGTTCCGGCCGGACTTGGTCTTCATACGGGCGCGGAAGCCGTGGGTCTTGGCCCGCTTGCGGACGTTGGGCTGGTAGGTACGCTTCATGCTGCTCTCCTTGCTCGTGGCGTGGCTCGGTGCCTGCCCAGTTCTGGATCTTGCCCAGCTGGGGCGCGGCCACAGCCGACTTCACGCGATAGAACTCGCCCCCTTTGCGGGAGGGCAAACTCCGGGAGTGTATCACACGGGCTGCTTGCGAGAGAAGTGTGCGGGGCCATGTTCGCCGGGTGATCCGGCTCCTGCACAAATCTGGCAGCAGGCCAGGCTCCCGTCTCCTAGCATGCCCGGATGCCTTTCAAGGAACAGGAGTGGACCGCCGTGCTGGGCGCCGGTGTGCTGCTGGTCGGTGCGCTGAGCGTGTGGCCGGTTCTTTTCCCCGCGCCACGTCTGCCGACGGTGACCCGCGTGGCCCTGCCGGTCGCCCCGGCACCTCAGACCGCCGGCGCCCGGGAATATCCGACCACCTCAGGCATCACCCCGCTGATTTCCGGGCGGCTGAACCTGAATATCGCTTCGCCCGAGCAGCTTGAAGCCCTGCCCAGAGTGGGCCCTGCCCTGGCCCGCCGGATCCTGGAAGGTCGACCCTACCGCTCGCTCTCGGACCTTGACCGCGTGAAGGGCGTGGGGCCCGGGACATTGAAGATGCTGGAGCCGCTGGTCGCCTTCTGATGCCCGGGAACGACATGTCCGGCAGCCAGATGACCAGCAGTCTGCCCGCTTCCGGCGCTCAGACCGGCCGGGTCCTGGGACGCCTGGGCTCGGGAAGAACACCAGAGTCCATACCGCCCGCCGTGCTGGAAGCCGCAGTTCTGGAGCGGCCAGGAGGCCGCGTTGCCTGGACGGTTCTGCTGGCCCTGGGTGTGATCGGCGGGATTCAGTTGGGGCTGGGAGCTCAGTGGAGCGCGCTGGTTCTGGTGGCAGGCGTGGCCCTGGCGGTGTGGGACGCCCGGCCGCTGCTGGGCGTGCTCACGCTGGTCGGGACGATGGCTGGGTACGCGTCGTTGCGCACCCAGCAGGCACAACCTGACCGGCTGGCCCCCTGGACGGGCGCGCTGGTGACCATGCGCGGCGACTGGGACGGCCAGTTGCTAACTCTGTCCGACCCCCGGGCGCGGGTGGCGCTGTCGCCCAAGCCTGAGGCGCGTCCTGGGTCACTGGTGGTCAGTGGGCGGCTGGTCGGGCCAGAGGGCCGGCGCACTCCGGGTGGCTTCGACCAGGCAGCGTGGCTGCGCGCCCAGGGAGGGCTGTTTACCCCGGCACCAACCGGGGTGCTGGTCGGCACCCAGCTGAGGCAGCAGGCTCCCGAGGAGAGTCTGCGCGGATGGTTCCGCCGGGGGCTGGTGGCTGGCCTGCCGCCCCGTGAAGCGGCGCTAATGCAGGCCATCGAACTGGGCGACCGCAGCGAGATCAGCCGCCAGGAATTTCACGACGGCTTTGGGATCCGCGACGCTTTTGCCCGCGCCGGGCTGGCCCACCTGATGGCCCTGTCAGGTCAGAACGTCGCGCTGATCACGGGTCTGCTACTGTGGCTGCTTGCGCGCTCACGCCTGAGTCTCACTGTGCGTTACGGGCTGGGCGCCGGCCTTCTGCTGGTGTATCTGTTCGTGCTGGTGGGGGTCTCCCCCAGCATTACCCGCGCGGTGATCATGGGCTTTACCGTCCTGGTGGCCCTGGCCCTTGGCCGCGGCAGACCCGACCCGCTGGGGCTGATTGCGCTGGCCGCCACCGCGTGTCTGCTGCCCTTCCCCCTGTGGCTGACCGACGTGGGGTTTCAGCTGTCGTTCCTGGCTGTCCTGGCCCTGACGCAGTCGGCGCGGCTGGCGGAACGGCTGCCAGAGCGCTGGCCAAGGACGCTGCGGCTGGCCCTGGCCGCCACTGTGCTGGCGGAACTCGGCACGCTGCCGGTCATCGCCTCTACCTTCGGAGAGTTGCCGCTGGTCGGGCTGCCGGCCAATCTGCTGGCCGGCGGCGTGATGGCGGTGCTGGTGCCGCTGGGCTTTGTCGCCGGGCTGCTGGGTCCGCTGGGCGGGGTGGTGAATCTGGCGGTCGGGCCACTCGCGGCCCTGCTGCTGGCCATCGTGGAGGTGTTCGGGCGCGCTCCGGTGCTTCCCTGGGGCCAGATCGGGCCTGCAGGCATGGCCGCATACGCGTTGTGCGCGCTGGCTGGGCTGCTGTGGTTGTGCGGGCAGGTGCGCGCTCCGGTGGTTCTGGGGACTGTGCTGGCCTGCACCCTGTTGAGCCTGCTTCCCTTCAAGCTGCACCCGGCACGGGAGGTGGTCTTTCTGGACGTGGGCCAGGGCGACGCGACCCTGATCCGCCTGCCACAGCTGACCATGCTGGTGGACGCGGGCGGGTCCGTGCGCAGCAACTACGACGTGGGCGAACGGACGGTGGTGCCCGCGCTGCGCGCCATGGGGGTGCGCAAGCTGGACGTGGCAGTGGCCACCCACGCCGACACGGATCACATCGAGGGCCTGAGCAGCGTGCTGCGGCACCTGCCGGTTGGGGAGCTGTGGATCGGGCAGCGCAAGACAGACGACCCTTTGCTGGGTGAGCTGCTGGGTGTGGCCGCGCAGCGTGGCGTCCCGGTGCGTGAGGTCCGGCGCGGCGACCGGGTGCAGGCGGACGGCGCCACGCTCACGGTCCTGTGGCCGCCGGGCCACGTGTGGTCCACCGAGGACAACGAGAACAGCGTCGCCCTGGACCTGGAGTCGGGAGGCTGGCGTATGGCGCTGCTGGGAGACCTGCCCAGTGACACCGAGGCTGCCCTGGGGCTTGGCCAGCTGAAGGTGCTGAAAGCCGCGCATCATGGCAGCCGGCACAGCACCGGGGCAGGGCTGTTACAGCAGACCGCACCGGCCGACACCGTGATCAGCGTGGGACGCAATACCTACGGTCACCCCCATCCGGACGTTCTGGAGCGGCTGCAGCAGGCCGGCAGCCGGGTCTGGCGCACCGATCAGGCTGGGACGGTCAGGTGGCCGGTGCCGTGAGCGCCACCTGCTGCCCGCTGCGCGCTGAGGCAAATAGCGCGTCGAGCACCCGGGCCTGCGCCACGGCGTCGGCCGGCGGGTAGAGGGCCCTCACTTCGCCGCGTGCAGTCTGCTGAAAGTGCTTCACCATGGCCCCGTAAGCGTCGACCAGGGCTATTTCCTCCTGCCGCGCTCCATCTGCGGTCGTAAGCCGCAGGACCACCGGCTCGCCCTGGTGGCTGTCGAACACCCCGTCTACCTCCAGAACCCCAGCGTCTCCGATTACGCTCAGGCGCTGGGTGGGCGTGGGGCCCCAGTCGAAAGCGCAGTCCACACTGGCCAGCGCACCTGGATAGTGCAGGACACCGCTGAGGCCCAGGTCCACCCCGCCGGGCGTCCAGCGGGCCTGCGCCACGACCGACTGGGGCTCACCCAGCAGCAGCCGGGTGAGGTTCACCACGTAACAGCCCACGTCGTACAGGGCGCCGCCCCCCTGGTCGGCATTCCAGCGGAAGTCGTCAGGATTGGTCAGTGGAAACCCGAAGGCCCCCCGGACGGTCCGTACCTCTCCCAGCACCCCGGACTGCACCAGCTCCCGCACCCGGGTCACATGGGGCTGAAAACGGTAGGCGAAGGCTTCCAGCAGCACCCTGCCGCCGTCCTCAGCCGCCACCGCCAGTTCCTGCGCCTGGACGGTATTCAGGGTCAGCGGCTTTTCGGTCAGGGCATGCTTTCCCGCCCGCAGTGCCGCCAGCGTCCAGGGCAGATGCACGTCGTTGGGCAGCGGGTTGTACACCGCGTCGACATCCGCCTCGATCACGTCCTGATATCCACCCACCAGCGGCACATTCCATTCCCGGGCAAAGGCGCTGGACCGTTCATTGTGCGGGTCGCGCACCCCCAGGGCCGTCACCTCTCCCCCGGCGGCACGGATGGCCGGAATCAGGGCCCGCGCAATACGCGCGGCCCCCAGGATGCCCCAACGAAACGGCGCCCGAGTTGCAGTCATACCCAAGGGTACCTCCTGCCGGGAAGCGGAGCCCGGCGCTGTTGGTAAGGCTCGTCTGGTGAACCCCATCTGCCAGCAGCCGGGCGGGACAGGCCGCACAACGAGAAGTCCTTCAGGAACGGCGGGAGCCGCCGCTCAGCGTTTGTTCAGCAGATACACCTTGGGCCAGTGGCCTCCGCTGTACACCTGCAGCAATTCGTGGGCGTGCCATTTGCCCTGATCACGCAGCAGGCGCTCGAACATACGGATTTCGTGGGTAATGACCGCCACACGGCCCTGGCGGCTGGTCAGGCGGTGCATCTCGGTCAGAAAGGCCGGGTACAGCACCTCGTTGCTGCCGTGGGTGCCGATGGCGTCACCCCAGGGCAGGTCCGCAACGATCAGGTCGAAGCTGCGTGGCGGCAGACCTGTGTGAAGCGCGTCCACCGTGGCCACTTCCACTTCGCGGCCGGCGGCTTTCAGGTTGCTGCGGGCGCACTCGACCGCCTTGGGATCAGAATCAACTCCCACCATCGCGTCGTAGGGGCCCATCAAGGCGCGCTCGATCAGCAGTGTGCCACTGCCGCTCATAGGGTTGAAGATCCGGTCGATGTCACGCTGACCGGCCAGTTTGTGGGTCGCGTAGGCGATGCTGGCATTCAGGCCGCCGCTTATGTTGCACACCCGCCAGGGGCGCGCCGTGAGGGGCCGTGGGGTGATGCGGGCCAGCACGTCCCAGCCGCCCTGCTCCTGGGGCCGCAACCGGATCAGCAGTTCGCCGTCTTCGGGTTTGTGAGGCAGGTTCAGGCGCTCCTGCAGTTCCTCGGCCAGACGCTGCATGACACTGGACTCCTTGCCGGCAGCACCCAGGCGGAAGGAGGTGTGTTCCCCGAAAGCCAGGACGCTTTGCAGAAATTCCGTCAGCTCTCCCAGTTGCTGGTGCCCCAGCAGGCCACGCGGCCGCGGTACATCCCAGTTGCGCACCCGGTAGGTGGCAACAGCGGAGCGCAGCCGCGTCAGCCGCTGTGGATCTCCAGGAAACCAGAAGCGCAGGCCCCGGATATCGCGGGCCAGCGGCACCGCTTCGAGTTCGGTGGCGGCCACGTGCTCCAGGCCACTCAGGACCTCCAGCTCATACTCATTGGCAGGCTGGCGCGTGCGGTAATCGGTTTTAGGACGACTGGCCTTGCGCCCGGACGGGGCCTGTCCCCATTGGGCGGGGCGGTCGGAACGGGCGGGGGAGCGGGGCATAGCAGGGCAGTATAGCGTCAGCCTGGACGTCAGGAGCAGTGGTAGACTCGGCGCGGTTTATGACACGCACCCCCGCCCTGCCGCGTGTTTCAGAAATTTCTGCCGGAACCGGGCCGAGGGGCAGTCCACCGCTTCCTGCGCAGGCCGTTCTGGCGCGGCGCTGCCTGGGGGGTGTCGGTCTAGTGGTCAGCCATGAGGTTCTGGGCAAAGAATATTGGCCTGGTCCAGTCGGTCAGCCCACCCCGGGTCTCCTCATGTTCCTGGGGCGGCTGGGTCCGCTGGCCTGCGCAGCCTCCCCAACCGGCGGCTCCCTGGGCTGGGACCCCATCTCAACAGATATGCAGGCCCACTGACCTTCATGACCCTGATTCCTTCCTCTCCTCTGCCTCAGCGGACCCTGATTTCGCGACTTCAACCTCCGCAGCTTATCGCGCTGGTCTACATCGTGGGCATCGTGATCGGTACCCTGCTGCTGCATCTGCCCGGCGTGACGGCCCCTGGGTCAAAGCTCAACAGCATTGATCTGTTGTTTACAGCCACCAGCGCCATCTGTATCACCGGGCTGGTCGTCGCCGACACCGCAGAGGTCTTTACCCGCACCGGACAGATCATCATCATCCTGCTCTCGCAGATTGGCGGCCTGGGCATCATCGCGTTTGGAACGTTGTTTGCCCTGCTGGCGGGACGGCGGGTAAATTTCACCGAGCGTCAGCATCTTGTCCAGCAGATCAATGCGCTGAATGTGGGCAGCGTGCTGTCTCTGGTGCGCACAATTTTCCTGTACACCATGGTGGCGGAGGCTGCCGGGGCGGCACTGCTCGCGTTGCGCTTCGTGCCGCAGTTCGGCTGGAGCGAGGGCCTGTACCACTCGGTGTTTCATTCTATCAGTGCCTATAACAACGCCGGCTTCGTGGTCATGCCCGGCGGCATGGCCCAGTACGCCCAGGACCCACTGGTGTCGGGCGTGATCGCCCTGCAGATCATTCTGGGTGGGCTGGGGTTCCTGGTGCAGCTGAATGTGCTGGCCCACTGGCGCAGCCCCCGGCGCAATCGCCTGCTGGTATACAGCAAGCTCACGCTGAGCACCACGGCCGCGCTGCTGGTGCTGGGAACGGTCGCCCTGCTGCTGCTGGAGTGGAACAACACCCGGACGCTGGGTGACCTGAGCGCACCCGGCCGGCTGCTGGCAGCCTTTTTTCAGAGCGTTACCCCGCGCTCGGGGGGCTTCGCTACGGTGGATATCGAAGGCCTGACCAGCGCCAGTCTCTTTCTGATGATCGCCCTGATGTTTATCGGTGCCAACAGCGGCTCGACCGGCGGGGGCATCAAGACCAGCACCTTTGCCATTCTTTTGGGCAGCGCCTGGAATCTGGTCAGTGGGCGCACCGAGCTGATCACCTTCAAACGGCGCATCCTGCCGGAGAATGTGGTGAGGGCCGGGACCATCACCACCATCTACACCCTGCTGGTGTTCACGGCATTCTTCGCGCTTCTGGTAACCAACCCCAAGCTTGGCTTTACCCACCTGCTGTTTGAAACGGTCAGTGCTGCCGCCACCGTGGGCCTGTCCATGAACACCACCCACCTCGTCAATGACCCGGGCCTCCTGATTCTGACCGTGCTGATGTATCTGGGCCGTATTGGTCCGGTCACTTTCGCCCTGGCTCTCAACCAGCGCCAGCAGCGCCGCAGCGCGGTCAAGTACCCGGCCGAGCAGGACATCCTGGTGGGGTAGGGTCCGCGGCATGCCCGAAGTGGCGATCAGCAGGTAAGGGAAGCTTCCGGTGTCAGGCTTCTGATAACACCAGACTTTGCCCTGGCCTTGCCGGGCCCTGCTACGCTGCACGCCAGAGAGGACTCCCCTGAATGAAGATCAAGCAATGCCTTGTGATCGGCCTGGGCCGGTTTGGAACCGCTGTCGCCACCACCCTCTACGAGATGGGCCATGAGGTCGTGGCTATCGATCAGAACGAGGAGAACGTCGAACGCGTCATGAACCTCGTCACCCACGCGGCCATCGTGGACGCCACCGATGAGCGGGCGCTGCGGTCCATCGGGGCGCAGGACTTCGATGTGGTCGTGGTGGCCATCGGCACCGACGTGCAGGCCAACATTCTGGCCACCATGAACGCCAAGAGCCTGGGGGCCCCCTACGTGGTGTGCAAGGCCATCGATGAGATGGCCCGCCGGGTGCTGGAACGCATTGGAGCCGACCTGGTCATCCGCCCCGAGCACGACATGGGCGTGCGGCTGGCCCGGCAGATTGCCACGCCGAATATCGTGGACACCCTGGACCTGGGCGGAGACTACGCGATTGTGGAAATCGAGGCCAACGAGCGGCTGCGCGGCACCCTGCGCGATCTGAACCTCACCGGACGCTTCAGCGTGCAGGTGATCGCGGTGAGCCGCGCCGGCAAGGTGGAAGTCACCCCCCGCGCCGAGCATGAGGTGCGCCACCATGACCGGCTGGTCGTGATCGGCAACAGCCACAGCATCGACGACCTGCGCCGATACCTCGGGGAATAACAAGGCTCGGACAGGCTCAGCGTTTCACCGGCAGCCAGGCCGCCGGAGTCCAGCCGGGCGTGGGGCGCGCAAACAGGAAGCCCTGCATCTGCGAGACGCCCATTTCACGCAGCACCTCGCGCTGGGCCTGGGTCTCGATGCCCTCGGCCACGACCTTCAGGCCCAGGTCGCCGCAGATCTGCACCACCGCGCGGATAATCACCTGCCCGCGCGCCCTGGTCTCGGTGTCCAGCTGCCGCACGAACTCGCGGTCGATCTTGACGCCCCCCAGAGGGAAGTGATGGATGTAACTCAGGCTGCTGTAGCCGGTGCCGAAATCGTCCAGCAACACGCCCACACCCAGCGCCCGCAGCCGGTCAAGCAGGTCGGCCGTCCGGGTGGGGTTTTGCATCATCAGGCTCTCGGTGATCTCCAGTTCCAGCTGCTCGGCGGGCAACCCGCTCAGGTCCAGGGCGCTGCGTACCGTGCCGATCAGATCACCACTGGCAAACTGCAGTGCGGAGAGGTTCACCGCAACCCGTACCCCGTCCCATCCGGCGGCTGCGCGGCAGGCCTCGTGCAGCACCCACTCACCTACCTGCACGATCTGACCACTGCGCTCCAGCAGCGGAATAAAGACAGCCGGGCTCTGTGGGCCGTGCACGGCGCTGTTCCAGCGCAGCAGTGCCTCGGCGCTCACCACCCGTCCGGACGGGTCATCCACCACAGGCTGGTAATGCAGTTCGAATTCACCGTTTGCCAGGGCAGTGGCCAGGGTCTGCTCCAGACCCAGGTCGGTGTGCTGGGCCGGATCGTAGACCCGCCAGGCATGCCCCTCGCGCTGGGCTTCCTGCAGTGCCAGGGTCGTCGCACGCCGCACCTCGTCGGCCTGACGCCCATGATCCGGCCAGCAGGCCGCGCCGGCACTGACCGTGACGGGCACACTGGATGAAGCCGTACTCAGGGTCAGCCCCTGCAGGGCCCCGGTTACCCGCCTCCTGAGGTCTTCCACAGTCACTGAGGGGCTCAGCAGGGTAAATTCGTCGGGTCCGGTCCGTGCCAGGGTCTCGCCCGGGTTCACCACATCCTGCAGGCGCACCGCCACGAGGCGCAGAAGATCGTCGGCGAGGTCGGGACCGTATGAACCGTTGAGCAGCCTGAACTGATCGATGTCCAGCATGACCAGAGTGAATGGCTGCGACTGCCGGCTGATCTGATCCAGGTGGGCGCTGAGGATCAGGCGGTTCGGCAGACCGGTCAGGTGGTCGGTCAGGCGGCCACGTTCCAGTTCGATCAGCTGGGCCTGCACCGTGTGCTCCGCCTTTTCGCGCAGCTCCCGCTCGTACTCTGCGGCGCGCTTGGCGCTTTCGACCTCCAGCTGGGCGGTCACGTCGCGCAGCTGCTGCTCCCGGTTCTCGTTGCTCAGCTCCCCTTGCAGTTCCATCACCCGCCGCAGGTGCCAGATCGTCTCATAGGGCTCGCGTGGCTCGTGCGCACTGGCCAGCAGCAGGTGGGCCTGCACCTGTTTGGGCTTTCGCGACCCCAGTTCGCTCAGGGTCAGGGCGCGGGACAGGGTATCGGCGGCCTGCCCTGTCTCATGGCGCCCCAGCAGCGAGCCACCCAGGCCCAGCAACGCGTCGATCTGGGCGTCTAGATCGCCCTGCTGCTCCGCCAGGCGGTAGGCGTCATGCAGGTAGTCCTCGGCCACCTCGTGCTCGTCTGCAGCGGCATGCATCAGGGCCAGACTGTGCAGGGCCGCGGCCTGCAGCCGCAGGTCGCTGAGGTGGCGGGCTCCGGTCAGGGCTTCTTGCAGATAGCCGCGTGCTGCCTCCAGGTCCCCCAGCTGCCGGGAGGCCTCTCCGGCGTTCAAAGCCAGGGTAATTCTGGAGGCGGCGTCTCCATTCTGGTCAGCCAGATTCAGTGCCGTGAGAAACTGCACCCGGGCCTCCTCGACATCATTGCGCTCAAGCAGCAGCATTGCGAGGTTGGCACGGACATGAATTTCCGGAGCAGCCAGTCCAGACTCGTTGAGAGACCCCAGGGCTTCCTGAAGAACAGAAAGGGCCTGCTCCTGTTCTCCCAGAGCAATCAGGATCAGGGCCACGTTGCTCTGGGCATACACCATCCCCGCCACGTCGCCCAGATCCTGGCGGATGCTCAGGGCAGCCCTGAGGGTGCGCAGGGCTTCCCGGCTGTACAGGTGCCGGTGCTGCTCCTGGGCCAGCTGCATCAGCGCGTCCGCCTGTAGACCAGGCTGCGCGAGTCGCTGCGCGGCCCCTACCGCCTGCTGAAAATGCTGCATGGCTTCCCCACTCCTGCCTTCACTCCGGCGAAGCAGGCCCGAGAGAAGTTCCCGCCGGGCCACCAGCTGACCATACCCTTCGCTGGCACGCAGCGCCCGAGAGGCAACGTCAAACTGGCCCATGCGGACCGCCGCTTCTGCCTGCACCAGGTGCGCCTCCAGGGCAGACACTGATGGGGGTTCGGTGGCGTCGCCGCGTTCTTCCGAGGGTGAGGGATCCTGGTCTGGACGCATTGACATAATAGTGGCCACCAGCATACGCCGGCGGCCGTCTCGAATGTCTTTCAGCCGATCACTCGGGGGCGGTATAAGCATCCAGGGCAAGCCGCCCGAGACCGAGCAGCCCCGTGTAGGCTTCGTTGCCAGCCACCGTATCAACAGACACCGCCGTGGCCTTGAGGGCGCTGACGGCCGATCTGGGCGTGCGGCCCTCCCCCAGGCCCAGGGCCAGGGCGCCGGCCACCACCGGGGTGCTCATGGAGGTGCCGGTCCACTGGGCGGCGCGTTCACCCGGGAAGGGCCCGACAATAGTTTCGCCCGGCGCGTTGAGCTGCAGGTCCTTGCCGTGCGACGAGAAGGTGCTGTGGATTCCGCTGCTGCTGACGCTGCCCACGGAAACGTTCAACAAGGAATTGGCGAAACTCGAGGCCGGGTAGTCCAGCGAGGCCTGCCCCGAGTTTCCGGCTGCAGCCGCCACGACCACACCCTTGCCGTTGGCATAGGCAAGAGCAGCGGCAATCGCCGGCACAGGCTCAGAAGCACCCAGGCTGAGGTTGATGACGTCGGCTCCATGATCCGCGGCCCAGACGATGGCTGCCGCGACATTCAACACGTCACCGCCGCCCTGGGGGTCCAGCACCCGCAGTGGCATGAACTGGGCATTGGGGGCAATCTGGGCAGCGATTCCGGCGATGACCGTACCATGGCCGAATTCGCCCTCTCCCGCCGTGCCGGCCTCCTGGGGCAGGCTGTCGCCGTCCACAAAGTCGTACCAGGTCGAGGGGTCACTCAAGCGGCCCTGGAACATCGGGTGATCCACGTCAACACCGGTGTCGATTACAGCGACCGTGATGTCCTTCCCGAACTGCCGCGCCTGCTGGTAAGCGCGCTCCAGGCCGATGCTTTTCCAGGCCTCGCTGTTGGCAGGAAGAGCCGTGTACTGACCGTCGGCCCAGAAATTCTCGGCACCGTTGCCCCACAGACCCACGGCTCCATTGCCCCACAGGCCGACAGCTCCGTTGCCCCAAAGACCGACAGCTCCGTTGCCCCACAGGCCCACGGCTCCGTTGCCCCACAAGCCGACGGCGCCCGTGGCTTTAAACACTCCCCGGTTGGCTCCCACGCTGCTACCCTGGGTTCTCTGAGCGCTCAAGGAATTTCTGGGATCTCCAATCACTGCAAATGTGCTGGTGCGCAGGACCACCTGACCCCCATAACGGGCCACCAGATCTGCGTCGCCCTGTGAGGACGTGACGCTGACGGTCAACAGATGGGCAGGAGAATAGCTGGCCGGAACAGCAGCCTCCCGGGGAGCCGAGCCACAGGACGCGAGGAGCAGTGCAGGAAGGAGAAAGGAAAGTGCAGGAAGGCGCATAGGAACTCCTTGAGAGGCAGGAACGTCAGGGTGAGGGGCCAGAAGTTACGCACTCAGCTCAGCTGCACAAAATGATAAATCTGAGAGATTGGTAACGGTGCCTTAGTATACGAGGTCCTTGTACACTTTTCTTAATGTTCTAAGACAGCCCCAACCGGGGTGACAGGTCAGAAAAAGCGGGGAATACGTCAGCCTAAGCTGCGGCGTATTCCCCACTTCTTTTCGCGCCTTGACATTAAGACGCTGGACCTACCGGCTCAGGGCCACCACCAGGGCAGCGAACAACGGCAGGATGGCGGCCAGAGCCCAGACCATTTCAGCCTGCACCGACCCAGGGCGGCGCAACCACAAAATCAACACTGCGGCGCTGACCAGGGTTAAAAGCAGATACACCAGTGACAGTCCCGACATCTGTGCGGCAGTGTAGGCCTTTAGCGGCCTGCCCGGCGTTGCGCCTCATCCAGGGCGGCGCGCGCCCCCTGTTTGCCACTCACGCTTTCCAGAATGGCGTCTTCAAGCAGCGTGATCCACTCGGCGTAAGCGGGCGTAGTGGGACGCGGTACCGCCCGGCCCATCTGAGCGTGCGCCGCCCGGAGCTGCGGATTTTTGGCATACCAGCTTTCGAGCAGGGGCGTCACACTGCGCCTGGGTGGCGCATAGGCGGTGGTGCTGACCCAGTTGGCCAGCCGCGCAGGTTCAGTCAGGTAGTTCCAGAACGCCACAGCCCCGGCCTGCTCCTGGGCACTGCTGGTTCGGGGCACGGCAAGCGTGCCCCCGCCGAGGGGAACCGTGCAGACTCCGGGTTTTTCGCAGGGAAAGGGAGCCACCCCCAGGCTGAAAAACGGCAGGCGCCGGGCATCGGTCCAGTTGGCCACACTGGCCAGCACAAAGACATTCTGACCACGCGCAAAGTCGAAGGCCGCGCGGGTGGCTTCGTTGAGGCTGCGGGGCTGCGCGTGACCGGCCTGGGCCATGCGGGACAGCTGGGTCAGGGCCTCCACGGCATCCGGTGCGTTCAGGGCCGGCTGGGTTCCGCTCACCAGCTGTCCTCCCCGTGACAGCACATTCGCCTCGAAGGTCCAGGCGTCGGCTGCAACGACCAGCGGGCGCCGGCCACCGGTCGCCAGTTTGCGGCTGGCCTCCTCCAGACCGGCCCAGGTATTGGGAAAGGTCACCCCCGCTTTTTTGAGCAGACCGGCGTTGTACATCAGCACCGGCACACTAACGTTCCAGGGCAGACCATAGGTTTTGCCGCCCAGTTCACCGGCACGCCACACCGCCGGATAGAAGTCGTTACGGGTAGCGTCGGGCAGCGCCTCGACTGCACGGCTCAGGTCGGACAGCTGACCCGCGGCGGCCAGAACCGGGAACTGGGTAAATTCAAGCTGAACCAGCGCCGGGGCATTGCCGGACTTCAGGGCCGACTGCAGCTTGGGCAGCAGTTCGCGGTAATTTCCCTGGGCCACCGGGACAACCTCGTACCTGTTCTGGCTCTTGTTGAAGTCGCGGGCATAGCCGGCGACCGTGTCTTTCACGCCCGTCATGGCATGCCAGAACTCCACCCGAACCGGGGCTGCGGCGGCCTGGGCACTCAACAGAACAGAAACGCTCAGCAGGGAAGCAAGACGCAAAGTCGCGGGGCGAGGCATGGCGGGAGTCTAGCGGCCCGGTATGACCGGAGTTTGACGATTGGTCTGCAAACCCTTCAGAGCTTTGCGTCTGGTCAGAGCGTTCAGATTCTCAGGGCAGCACGGGATACAGGTCGACACGCCCGCCGGGTTTGACGTCCTCCCTCGCGGCAATCCCGACGACGGCACTGCTTCCCTCGCGGCTGCTCAGGCGGGTAATCAGGGTAACGAATTCATTGACGTCCAGACCCTGATTGGTGATGTACTCGGTGGGCACCCCGCGGGTGGTGAGGTCCAGCACGGCGTCGGTGACCAGGTCACTGATCTGTTGCTGCATGGCGTAGGTTCCACCTCCCAGACTGACGGTGGCCCGGCGGATGACCTCTCCACTCCGGTAAAGCACGGCATTGGGCCGCGCTTCACAGCTCAGGTCCACGGCAAAGCCCACGGCGCTGTTCTGCGCCGAGCGGCACTGCACGAAGGTGCTGGCATTCAGGCCGCGCAGCTTGGTCTCCAGCGCCGTGCGGGCCGTGCTGTTCAGGCGCACCGGCGGATTGCCGCGCGCACCCCTGGCCTGTGCTGCGCGGCCGGCGGTTGCCAGAAAGGCGTCAAGGTTGCGCACGCTGGGCACCACGGCGGCATAGACCAGCTCGTTTTTGGGGTAGGCCAGTTCGGTGTTGCGGCTGACGTTCAGCTCGGTGCGTGCGCTGCTGTACTCGTCCTGAAGCTTGCCCAGCGAGGCACGGGTGCTGGCCAGGTCACGGGTTAGGGCCTCGTTGCTGGCGCGCAGCTGACTTTGCTGGGTGCGCAGCGCCGTGAGGTCGCGCCGCACCTGGTCGCGTTCCCGGGTGGCCTGGGCCCGTTCCTGTACGGCGCGGTTGCGCTCGGCCGCCGCGCGGTCACGGTCAGCGGCAAGTTTGGCCCGCTCGGCGGCCAGGGCATTAAGGCTGCCCTGGGCCACCTGACGCTCCTTTTCAGCCTGCACGCGGGCCTGCTGCGCGGCGCTGAATGCTGCCGCAGCCTGCTGCCTGGAAGCTTCCAGGGCGCGCGCCTGAACACTCAGGCGGCTCAGGCTCTGCCGGGCCTGCTCTGCCTGTTGCTGCGCCTGGGCCGCCCGGGCCTGCGACTGCGCCACACGGGTTTCAGACTGGACAGCCCGGGCTTCAGCCTGCACCGCGCGCGCTTCGACCCGAGCAGCGCGCGCCTGGGCCTGCTCAGCCCGCTGCTCGGCCAGGGCAGCGCGGTCCTGGGCCGCCCTGGCGCGGGCCAGCACTTCCTCGGCCTGCGCCTGGGCCGCCCTGGCGCGGTCCTGGGCGCTGCGGGCCTCCTGCTCCGCCAGCGCGGCGCGGGCGCCCAGATCCAGCACCTGCGCGTCCAGCGTGGTCGCACGGGTGCGGCTGGCCTTCAGGTCCGCCTCGGACCGCGCCAGCCGGGTCCGGCTCTCCCGCGCGCGCTGCTCGATGGCCTGCACACTTCGCTGCAGGCGCTGGGCTTCGGCTCTGAGGGTCTGCTCGGCTGCCCGGGCAGTTTTCAGATCTCGGCGCGCCGATTCCAGATCACGCAGGGCAGCCTGCTGCTGCTCACGCAGCCGCCCGGCCTCCTGCTGTGCCCGGTCCCGCTCCTGGCGCGCGGCGCCCAGATCGCCCTGTACCGCCCGGAGGTCCTGTTTCAGGGCCTCGATCTGCGGCCGCAGCTGATCGGCCTGCGCGATGGTATTGATGGCACTGCTGTTGAGCGCCAGAAAGGCCGCCAGACTGGCCGCGCTGATGCCCATGCCCGAGAGCACCGCCACGATCAGGGCAGTCTGCTTGGGCCGCAATCCGAACCAGCGCAGGTGCCGGCGGCCCACCTTCTTGGCAATGGTATCGGCGGCGTAGGCCACCACGCCGGACAGGATCACCACGAAGGGCAGGAACAGCCAGAGCATGCCTTAACTCTCCTTACAGCTCGAAATCGTCGCCCAGATAGTGGCGACGGGCGTCCTCGTCCTGCGAGAACTCCTGTGGCGTGCCCTCGAACTTGACCTGCCCGTCATACATCAGGTACACCCGGTCGGTCAGGGCGATGGTCTCACGGACGTTGTGGTCGGTGATAAATACTCCCAGACCGCGCCGGTCACGCAGGTCACGGATCAGCCGCTGGATCTCGCGGATGCTCTTGGGGTCCACGCCGGTAAACGGCTCGTCGAGCAGCAGGTAGTCGGGGTCAGTGGTCAAAGCGCGCGCGAGTTCCAGCCGCCGCCGCTCGCCGCCGGACAACTGGTAGGCGTAGCTGCCGGCCAGATGGGTCAGGCCGAACTCGGCCAGCAGCGAATCTGCGCGGGCCTCCTGCTCGGCCCTGGGCAACTTCTGGTATTCCAGGATGGCCAGCAGGTTGTCGCGTGCAGTGAGCTTGCGAAAGGCACTGGGCTCCTGTGGCAGATAGCCGACCCCCAGCCGCGCCCGCTCGTGCATGGGCAGGCGGGTCACGTCCCGCTCACCAATGTGAATCTGCCCGGCCCCAGGCCGGATAAAGCCGACCAGCATATAGAAGGTGGTGGTCTTGCCGGCCCCGTTGGGCCCGAACAGGGCCACGATCTCACCGGGGCGCACCATAAAACTGGCGTCGCGGACCACCGCCCGGCGCCCGTAGGTCTTGCCGAGGTGCTCTGCGACCAGATGCGGCCGCCCGTCCAGGGGGGTGACGCCAGAGGAAAAGGCAGTCTGGGGCGGGCTGGAAGCGGCGGACACGGTCACGTCAGGCAGCGTAGCATGTGGGCCGTGAGGGGCCGTGAGCACCTGCACGGTTGCCCAGGTCAGGACCGAAGCCGGGCTTACACTGGGGCCATGCTGTTGACCATCATCGTGCTGGATTCCGTGGGCGTGGGCGCGCTGCCCGACGCCGAGCAGTTCGGGGACGCTGGCTCACATACCCTCAATCACACGCTGGAGGCCGCGCCGGTGAAATTGCCCAACCTCGCGCGGCTGGGGCTGGCCAGCCTGCCAGGTGTGCAGACGGGCGAAGGCACCCTTCCCGCCGTGCCAGCCGAGGGGGGCTACGGCCGCCTGCGCGAGGTCAGCCCTGGCAAGGACACCAGCACCGGCCACTGGGAATTCATGGGTGTGCAGCTGCAGCACCCCTTCCAGGTGTTTCCCGACGGCTTTCCGCCGGCGGTCATGGACCGCTTCGACGCCGCGACCGGGCGCGGACACCTGTGCAACAAACCCTACAGCGGTACTGAGGTCATCCGTGATTTCGGCCCTGAGCACCTGAACACTGGCGCGCCCATCGTGTACACCAGCGCCGACAGCGTGTTTCAGATCGCCGCCCACGAGGACGTGGTGCCACTGGAGACCCTGTACGCGTGGTGTCAGGCGGCGCGCGAGATCCTGCAGGGGGAATTCGCCGTGGCACGTGTCATCGCCCGGCCCTTCCGGGGAGAGTTTCCCTTCGAACGCGCCAGCGAGCACCGCAAGGACTACAGCCTGACCCCGCCCCCGACCGTGCTGGACGCCGTGAAGGCCACCGGGCAGGCTGTGGTGGGTATCGGCAAGATTCCGGACATCTACGCCCACCAGGGCTTTACCGAGGAAATTCATACTGACGATAACGCCGACGGCATCCGCAAGACCCTGGCCCGGATGCGTCAGGCCGCGCAGGCAGGCGAGCGGGGGCTGATCTTTACCAACCTGGTGGACTTTGACAGCAAGTATGGTCACCGCCGCGATCCAAAGGGGTACAGCGCCACGTTGGCCGAGTTCGACCAGGCGCTTCCTGAACTGCTCGCCGCAGTGCCGCAGGAGGGCGCCCTGCTGATCCTGAGCGACCACGGCAATGACCCGACCTGGACCGGGACCGATCACACCCGGGAGCACGGTCTGCTGCTGGCCTGGCACCCCGGTATGCAGCCGGTAGCCCTGGGTGACCGGGCGACGTTTGCCGATGTGGGCGCCACCACTGCCGAGGCGCTGGGCGCCGTCTGGACCGGGCCGGGTGAGAGCTTCTGGAACGATCTGAACTGAGCCCGGCCTCGCTGCACTTGGGCGCCGAGAGCTTCACGATGACCCTCACTTTGGGGGGCCGCTACGCTGGCGAACAGCTCTGGGCGCTGCACACCGAGCGCAGTTCGCTGGTGGCCCGGGTCCAGACTGATTTCGGCGGGGTGCTGCCGGAGATCCGCCGCGTGCAGACCAGCCGCATGCATCCGCGCGCCCTGACCAGCCAGGGCTACGCCGAGGGCGATGGACGTGGCCGGGCCAGTTTCGAAACGGTGTTCGACCGGCGGTCCGGATTGATTACCCTGCGTCAGGGCAAGGACGAGGTCTCGCAGCCCCTGACCACCGACTACCACGACCCGGTCAGCCTGCTGCTGTGGCTGCGGCTGCGCTGCGCCTCAGGTGCAGGCGATGAGCGCCTGCACGCCCAGCTGACGGGGGGGCGGGTGCTGATCCAGCGCCTGCCGGAAGCCGAGCTTGACGGGGTACCGACCTGTGGGTATTTTCTGCGGCCCGGCAATGCCTACGTGTATATCGAACGCGGCGGCGACCACCGCCTGCTGCGCCTGATCCAGCCCACTGATTTTGGCCCGATCGAGGCCAACGTTCAGGGCGAGACCCGCAAGGCGGCCGCGCCGGAGCGTGAGCGCCGACGGCGCCGGGCGGGGAGTTCTGGCGAACGGTCCTGAGGTTCAGGCCCAGGACGCCTGCTGTCCTGAGCACGCAAAGACGCCTCCGCACCAGTCTTCCCTTTCATTTCCATCCCCGAGGTCCAAGCTATGCAAGTTCTCGAAGGTGCCGCGGCCCGCGCCGCCCTGACCCGCAGTTTCAATGAAATTCCCGTACCGGACGCTGTACTCGCGCGCATTGAGGCGACTTTTGGCGAGCCGCTGAGCCCTGAACAGGTTGTCGAGCGCATCCTGGCCGACGTACGTGCGCGTGGAGACGAGGCCCTGCGCGACTGGACCAGCAGGCTCGACGGCACGCGCCCGGAGGTACTGGCCGTCAGTGACGCCGAGATTGCTGCCGCGCAGGTGGACGGGGAACTGCACGGGGCCATCCAGCTGGCCGTGGCCCGCGTCCGGTCCTTTTACGAACAGCAGCCGGCGCACGGTTTTCTGAACCACACGGCCGAAGGCGCCCTGGGGCAGCTGGTCCGCCCGCTGTCGCGCGTGGGTGTGTACGTGCCCGGGGGTCTGGCACCCTTGATCAGCACCCTGATTCACACGGCTGTACCCGCGCAGGTGGCCGGTGTGCGCGACATCGTGGTGACCACCCCGCCGGCCCGTGACGGCACCGTTCACCCGGCCATTCTGGTGGCCGCACGTGAACTGGGCATCTCTCAGGTCTTCCGGGCTACGGCACCGAGAGTATTGCCGCCGTGGACAAGATCGCCGGCCCCGGCAACCTGTTCGTGGTGATTGCCAAGCGGCTGGTCTACGGCCAGACCGGCATCGAGAGCCTGCCGGGGCCCACCGAGACACTGGTGGTGGCCGACGACAGCGCCGACCCCCGCCATGTGGCCGCCGATCTGCTGGCCCAGGCCGAACACAACGGCGCCGAACCCGTGCTGGTCTCGACCAGCCGCGCGCTGCTCGTGGCCGTGCAGGCCGAACTCAGCGGGCAGCTCGAAGCCCTGCCCGAGCCCAACCGCAGCTGGGCACGTGACAGCGTGATCTCGCGCATGAAAGTAGTACTGGCGGCCGATCTGGACGAAGCGCTGGCTCTGGCCAACCTGTACGCCCCCGAGCACCTGTGCCTGCTGACCCGCGACCCCTGGAGTCTGCTGGGGCAGGTGACGCGCGCCGGGGGTGTGTTTATCGGGGAATACAGCATGGAAGCGCTGGGCGACTACGTGGCCGGTCCCAGCCACGTAATGCCGACCGGCGGCACCGCACGCTTCATGAGCCCGGTCAATGTACGGGACTTCCAGAACATCATCAGTGTGGTGGGGCTCAACGCCGGTGCGGTGCGGCTCATCGGTCCGGCCGGCGCGACCCTGGCGCGCGCTGAGGGCCTGGAAGCGCACGCCCGCGCCATCGAGAGCCGGCTGTAAATGAGCCTGCCGGAACGTGCCGATACCGATCCGGTCAGTCTGGTGGTGCGGCGCCGGGTGCGCCCCGGCCATGAAGCCGAATACGAATCCCTGCTGACCGAGGGTGCGGCGCTGCTGAGTCGTGTTCCTGGGCACCGCGGCACCGGCATTATCCGCCCGGTGTCGGGAGACCGGGAGTACACCCTGGTTACCCGCTTCGATTCGCTGCGCGCCGCCGCCGACTGGGAACTTTCGCCGAAACGTGCCGAGTGGCTTTCGAAAGTCGAGCCGCTGATTGACGGTCAGGTCAGTTTCGAGAAGCAGCCTGGACTGGAATTCTGGTTTACGCCGCCTGCAGCGCCCACCCTGCGTCAGCCGCCCCGCTGGAAGATGGCCCTGGTGACCCTGGCGGCCCTGTACCCGGTCAGCGTGGGCAGCGGGCTTCTTTTGGCCCCTGCCGTGGGACACTGGCCACCACTGCTCCGGGCACTGCCGCAGATGGTGATGGTGGTCGTGGTCATGACCTATCTGGTGATGCCGACCGTGACGCGCTGGGCCGCCCCCTGGCTGAAGCGCTGACCCGGAGACCCGGAAGGACAAGGGAACCGTAGATCCGCCTCGCGGGGGACATAGCTATGAAGACAGTGCCCTGAGCTGTGGTGCAGACCAAACCCCTCCCTGAATCAGGGAGGGGCGGACCACCGATTAATCAGCGGCGGCGACGTGCGGGCTGCGGACCCACCCGGCCGGCGCCGGTGCCACTCCGGGATTCGCCGCTGCGGCCCCCGTCGCGGCTGCTTCGGGCCTGACCCTGGCTACGGGACTGGCCCTGACCACTCTGACCACGGGCCTCACTGCTGCGGCCCTGGCCCTGTCGGCCACCGTCCTGACTGCGGCCTCCCTGGCCGCGTCCGGGGCTTCCTCCGCCACGGTTGCCACCCTGCTTCTCCTGGATCTCCTTGTCGATCTGGGCTTCCTCACGGGTGGTGGGCGGGTGCAGAGGTGTCGGCAGCGTCCGGCGGATGCTTTGCCACAACGCACGCTGCTCGGGAATCAGCAGCACCAGGTTGACACCAGGCCGGCCGGCGCGCGCCGTGCGACCGGAACGGTGAACATGGTCCTCGGCGGTGGCGGCCACATCCATGTGAATCACGATGCGCACTTCCGGCAGGTCGATGCCACGCCCGGCAATATCCGTGGCGATCAGCACGCGGGACTGGCCGTCACGCAACTGTTGCATGGTGCGCTCACGCTTCTTCTGGTCCATGTTTCCCTGAAGCGGGCTGACCAGCTCGCCGGGCAGCATGGCCTGCAGCTGTTCGGCGCGGCGCTTGACCAGATGCTTGGTGCGGCAGAAGATCACCACGCAGCCGCCCGGAGCTTTCAGGGCGTCGCGGGCATGTTCGGCCGTGACTTCCAGCACGTCCGCACGGCTGGTATTGACCAGCAGGTGGGTAGCACCTGTGGCCCCGCCCAGGATGTCCTCGTCGGCCCGCGCGACCACTTTGGGGTCCGGAGTAATGTCGATGCGCTCGGGCGATTTCATGAACTGCTCGGCCACACTGCGGATGGCTGCCGGGAACGTCGCGGAGGCCATGGCCATCTGCAGGTGAGTGGGTGCGGCAGCCCGGTGAGCAGCGCGCAGGATGTCCCCCACATCTTTGAGGAAGCCCAGCGAGAGCAGTTCGTCGGCCTCGTCCAGCACCACGTAGCGCAGACCACGCAGGTCCAGTTCGCCCTTGTTGATCAGGTCCTTCAGACGCCCGGGGGTGCCGGCGATCAGGCCCTTGCCGCTGGCCTCGCTGCGGGTCTGGGCCGGTGTGATGCCGCCGGTAATGCGCCCGGCAGGCATGCCCAGTTCACGTGCCACATCACGGATCTGCACCGCCAGTTCCCGGGTGGGGGTAATGACGAGCACTTCGGGGCGCATGCCACGTGCGGCACTCATTCCGATACCGCGCGCTGCCGCCGGAATCAAAAACGCCAGGGTCTTGCCGCTGCCGGTGCGGGCCGTCGTGATCACGTCGCGTCCGGCCATCAGGGCAGGAATGGCCCCGGCCTGGACCGGGGTGGGGGTGCGGCCGCCGAGCAGCTCAGGCCAGTTCTCAGGCGTGACGCTGGGACGGGCAGTTTCGGGGCGGGGGGTAGAGGTTCGGGGCATGGCTGTCCTTCCGCAGCACCGTTTTTGAAACGGGCTGCCTCCGGCGGTGGGCCCTGCCGGGAGGGGATCTGGAAATGCGCGGCCAGCAGCACACGCAGCGAGGAAAAGCAGCCGGAACTCCTACAAGCCCCGGAAGGGTCGCCGCCCACGGTCCATAAGACGGCCCGGGCGGCAAGCACGTCAGTATAAGGGCACCCCCAGCCTTAAGAAAGGTCAGGCTAACCTTCTACATTTCGTGAGCCACCTTACGCTTAATCTCATATGACGGAATCCGGCCCTGACAACAATTGGGCCATGAAACATATTATTTTTCCGACCGTTGCCGATGCCGACGCCTTTATTTCCGACCTGCAGCAGCGTGGCGTGGTTCGCCAGGAAGTGGGCAGCACCACCCTGAACCGCCGCAGCAGCACCAGCACTACCACGACCACCACCGAGAGCTACGGTGATGGTGACGGTGCCAGTGCTGGTGCCGAAGACGCCGGCGCCGGCGCCGTGAAAGGCACCGGCGTGGGCGCTGTGGTCGGTGCTGGTGCTGGCGTGCTGAGTGCTGCCGGCGTAGTGGGAACCGCTGCCGCGACGGCCGCGACCGGCGGGCTGGCTCTGCCGGTCATTCTGGGCATGACTGCCCTGGGCGCGGGCGTAGGCGCTGCTGTGGGCGCCACCGGCGGCGCCATGGGCGTGGACGAGAACCGCGACGGCCTGACCGCCGGATACGACGTGGACGACACCCACTACGACACCATGCATAACACCATGAGCGGCGGTGGCCGTGCCGTGGCCGTAGAGGACGCCGTGCCCAGCGACGTGCTGGAAGAAGTGATGCGCCGCCACAATGGCCAGTTTGTCGGTGGCAACGATGGCATGACCTCCCGGTAATAAGCGGCCCCTACGCCCCAAAACCAATAGCTTGACTTGATCCGGACCCTGCTGCCAGGGTCCGGATCTGAACGAAGAAACCCGCGCTGCCGTCTATAGGCCGGGCAACCCGAGCCCCTGTTTTCCCGAACAGGGGCTCTGCTATTGAGCTGTTTTCGCCGGTTATCTTCCCGAACCTCATCGCGACGGTCTGCAGGTTCCTATTCCTGCGGAAAAGCCATGGGGCAGGGGCTGGGCACCCCCTGCAGCAGGTCACATACCTGATCTCAGCTCATGCTGGACCGATCCGGACGGCGGGATCGATCCTGTACCTCTGGTCCTCCAGTGCTTGCCCCGGACCTGACAGAAACTTCATAAAACAGCGTCTCTCCACCTCTTGAACTGGCGCTGTCATGAGCTTTTCATAAATTCCTCAGCAGTTGGGAACCCGTCGATGAACTGGGTACAGTGGAGACGTTTCCCCACACCCCGGAGGCCCCTGTGAAGGAAGCTTCGCCTGACCACGACCGGCTGCTCGCGCTTGCTCGTTACGTCCTCTCCAACACTTCCTCGAGTCAGGCGCTGGAAAGCATCACGCAGCTTGCAGCGAGGTTTCTCGGCATGCCGGCAGCGCAGCTCAACCTGATCAGTGAGCACTGGCAGCACACCCGGGCCCAATTCAACTGGAGCGGACCTGACCTGCCCCGTGACCTTTCTTTCTGCACGCATACCATCGAGCTGCCACCTGGCGAACTGGTGCTGGAAATTCTGGACACAACGCGTGATCCCCGGTTCAGTCAGCATCCCCTGGTCGTCAGCCAGCCGGGGCTGCGCTACTACGCCGGAGCACCCCTGTACACACCTGACGGCTATGCCATCGGCAGCCTGTGCGTCCTGGACACCCGCCCCCATGCTCCCCTGACGTCAGAACAGCAGCTGATCCTGACCCAGCTGGCCGATCTGGCCGTGACCGAGCTGGAGCGCGAGCGGGCGGCCCAGGCCCTGCAGGAGTCATTCCAGCAGCAACAGGCGCATGAGGCGCGGCTTCAGGCCATGATGGCCCACACCAGCGATCTGGTGATCTTCAAGGACAGTGCCGGGAGAATCCTGGACCTCAACCCCGCTGCCGAGCGGGTATTGGGGTACCAGCGGGGCGCGACGGGTCAGATCGATCTCGAACTGTTCGGCGAAGAGGAGTACATCCGCACCCGGGCCTCCGAGGAACATGTCATGCGGACCGGCGAGCATCTTCGTTACGAACGGCGGATTCGACTGGGCGGCCGTGAACGGGTTTTTGAAGCCACCACCTTTCCGCTGCAGCTGCCGTCTGGTGAGGTGGACGGCGTGATCGTGGTCGCCCGTGACCTGACCGAGCACCATGACCTGAAGCAGGCCCTTCAGGCCGCCAACACCGAGCTCGAAACCCGCGTCCAGGAACGGACCTACGCGCTGGAAAACTTGGCCTATCGCGATCCCCTGACCCGCCTGAGCAACCGCCGGGCCTTCGACCTGACACTGGATACAGCACTGGCCCAGGCCGAGCGCACGGGCTCGGCAGTACATCTGGTGATCTTTGATCTCGACGAACTGAAGGCCATGAACGACCGCTTTGGTCACGCCCGTGGAGACGAATTCCTGAAGACCTTCTCCTCGGCGCTGGGCCGGGTCTTTCACCAGGGTGCGGTGTTCCGTTTCGGAGGCGATGAATTCGCGGTGATCTTCGAAGGGAAGCCGCCCGTCCCGCTGCTGGACATGGCAGCACAGGCCGTGCTGCTGACCCGGGAAGGTGGCTTTCTGCTGGCCAATGCATCGTTCGGTGCCGCGTCCTCGCCAAGTGACGCGGTGACCGCCAGTGACCTGCTGCGGCTGGCCGACCAGCGCATGCTGCGTGACAAGATCGCCAAGCGCTCGGTCCGGCACCTGCAGGTGCCCCAGCCGGGCAGCCAGCAGACGGCCGCACCTCATACGCCGGCGGCAGCGCTGGAAGCCATCCGCGCCACCCTGCATCTGCTGACCCAGGAAGGTGAACTCAGTGACGTGGCCTGGAAGGGGCTGCTGGAAGCGGCCGTGGTCAGTGTGCCGGGCGCCGAGGCCGGGTCGCTGTCCCTGCATGAGCAGAATGGCTTCGTGTACCGCGCTCAGGTGGGATTTTCGGATGCTCTGCTGGGCATGCGGCACAGTGTCGCCGATGCGTATGCCTGGCATGGGGCCGGGGACTGGCGGAACGGCCGGGCCCGTCTGATCAGAGGCGCAGACACCATCCGTGAACATTCGCGTATGACCGTTGACAGCCTCGAACAGCGGGAGGTGTACGAGCAGTACGGCGCGCTGCATCAGCTCAAGGCCAACGTCAGCGTCCCGGTGGTGCTGGGCGGCGAGGTAGTGGCCGTGATCAACCTGGACAGCATGAGCCACGAGGCCGCATTCGATCTGGCAGCCCTGCAGACTGCTGAGGAGTTTGCCGCACTGGCCGCAGCCCTGCTGTCCGACTACCGTAGGCGCGGGCGCGAGCTGGCCCGGCAACGTGAACTGGAGGTTCTGGTGCGGGTAAGCGCGACCCTGCGTGACGCCCGCAGCCCCGACGACGTGGAAACGCCGCTGTGTCTGGAGGCCGTCGAGCTGCTGGGTACAGAGCATGTCGTGTACCTGCGCCACCTGCCCGACGAAGACACCCTGCAGCTGACAGTCCGCGGCTGGCCGTCCGAAACCACACCGCGCACCGTCCCACGTGACGACGGGCCACTGTGGACCGCGCTGCACTCGCGCCGCCAGCAGCAGGTCCGGGCCGACACCGCCAGTGCTGACATGTTCCATCTGCCCGGGGCCGAGCTTCTGGTCACGCCGCTGTGGGCAGGAGACATGCCCCTGGGGGTGCTGGTTGCGGCCCACAGCGCACCGGCCTCCTTTACCGACCTGGAAGCGAAGCTGATTGCCGCCGTCGCCTCCACGGGCGCGAGTGCCCTGCAGCGGGTGCGCGCCGAACAGGGGCAGGCCGAGCGGGTGGCCGAACTGCACCTGCTGGCCGATCTGGCGCGTCTGAAAGGTGCGCTTGACCCCCCGGCCGAAGTCGCGCGACGCTGCATCGCGGCGGCCCGGACCTTTCTGGGTGCCGAGTACGCGGGGTACCTGCATCTGGAACACCGCTTCACAGTCACCGATGGATACGCGCCGCCCGCCTTTCACGCAGCGGTCGCGCCCCTGATCGAGCACTCCCCAGATCTGGAGCAGCTGCTGGACCCCGAGGCGCCCAGGATCGCTGCCAGTGCCTACCCGCAGAGTCCTGACGCCATGCCTGCCCTGGTCGAGGCCGGGGTGCAGGGCCTGGTGGTCGTTCCGGTGGTGGAGCGTGGTCAGCGGGTCGGGCTGGTGGCCTTTGTCTGGTTCCAGCCACGGCGGACCCTGCCGGGCGCGGCGCAGACCCTGGCAGCACGCGTGGCCGAACTGATTGGACGGGTCACTGAACGGCACGCCTACATCGAGGACCTGAAAAACACCCGCGAAGGCGCCCTGCTGGCGCTGGGCATGTCGCTGGAACTGCGGGACTTCGAGACCCACGGCCACACCGAACGGGTGGTCAGGCTCTCCACCCGCTTCGCCCACCACCTGGACCTGGGAGCCGAGGAGCGCGAGGGCCTGCGTCAGGGTGCCTACCTTCACGACGTCGGCAAGCTGGCCATTCCCGATTCCGTGCTGCTCAAGCCCGGTAAACTCGATGAGCACGAATGGCGGCTGATGCAGACCCACGCGGCCATCGGTGCCGACATGATTGAGCGCATTCCGACCATTCATCCGCTCGCGCGTGGCGTGATCCGCCATCACCACGAGCGCTGGGACGGCCGGGGCTATCCCGACGGCCTGTCCGGCGAGGGCATTCCGCTGGCCGCACGTGTGTTCAGCCTGGTGGATGTCTACGACGCGCTGACCAGCGAGCGGCCCTACAAGCGGGCCTGGACCCCCGCCGAGGCCTGTGAGGAAATCCGGCGTCAGGCCGGGACGCAGTTCGATCCGGCACTGGTCGAGGTGTTCCTGAAGCTCGTCGAGCCCCTTGAGCAGCCTCCACGCGGGACTGACCCCTACAGGAAGTCCGTGCTGTGAACGTCGCCCGGCAACGTCTTTTCCGGATCAGGCCCCACGAACCACGCGTCACGAATGGTGCAGACAAAAGCCGGGGAGCACTTCCTCCGTGCAGCTGGACAGAGCCCGAGTAACACTTCTGTGTCTACGGGCACCTCAATGAACTTCAAGCGTGACCTCACGGCCCAGGCCGCGACGGTGCAGGTGACGCCACCCCTGGGCCAGGAACGTTGCCGCATCAGGAGCACTGTATGGTCAGCAGCAAATTACTCCCAGAACGGGTCACGGGGTTAGGGTCGAGACAACTCCGGCAGTCGGCGTCCAGAGGGGCCTGCCGAAGAAGGATGCGGTTCCATCTGCAGGCACCGGGCGCGCTGACAATGACCCGGAAGGCGGCCCACACATGTTCAGAAGCGGCATCTTCTAGATCATTTGTCAAAAAGGTGGCATCCTTCTGACCGAGCGAGGCAAGTGGATTTTAACGGGCAGGACACAGAATGGAGCCGGCGGGTGTCTCTTCCCTCGGTGGCGTCATTCGGAGAACAGCTCCAGGGACCTTCTGGAGGGCGCATGATCTTTGAAGCAAACCAGACCCCGCTGATGATCGGGGACAGTATCACCGGCGCCGGGCGCACGCAGGGCCAGGGGGAGTGGGGACAGGGCTACGTGAACATGATCCGGGTCCTGCTGCTGGCCAGTTGCCCCGGGCTGAATCTGAAGGTCATCAACCGTGGGGTCAGCGGTGACACCGCGCGTGACCTGGGCGCCCGCTGGGAGCAGGACGTCACCGTCCACCAGCCGGACTGGGTCAGCATCAAGATCGGGAACAACGATGTCTGGCGGGGCTATGCCGGCCAGCCTCACGAGGCGGTGCCACCGCAGGAGTATCAGCAGCGGCTTTCGGCCTGCTGGACCGCACCCTTCAGGCAGGTGCGCGACCGCTGCTGATCACACCATTTCTGTTTGAACCCGACCACGCCGAGCCGATGCGTCAGATGGTCGAACAGTACGCCGGGCTGCTAACAGCACTGGGGCGTGAGTGCGGCATTCCGGTGGTGGAGTTGTAGCCTGCCTTTGACGCAGCAGCCGCAGCCACTGCTCCTGGCATGTGGGCGCCTGACCGGGTTCACCCTTCAGATGCCGGCCATGCGCTGATCGCCCTGGAGTTTTTGCGCAAAGCGGAGGTGCCTCTCCTGAGCAGCCCGGCACCTTAACGCGGCATCTGCATATCAGTCTTCCTGAAAAAGCCGATTCGGCCACAAGGTACGAAAATCTGAATCCCAGGCGACACAGGCCAATCCTGGTACCAGAGCTTTCCGGCGCCTGTTTGATCAAGGCCAGCGAGCAAACTGAAACGCTCCGGTGCGGGCCGACACAACCCGCACCGGTCAGCTGAGCTACACTGGGCCCTCTACCCTAACCCAGTTGCCTGCCCGCAAGGGGTGGCAGGCCCCTGTTCCAGGAGGACTATCTGATGCGTTCCCCCCTCAAGACTGCCGCTGCCCTGACCTCCATGCTGTTTGCGTCCGCCCTGGCCATCACCTATGGCCAGCCCGACGGCAACAGGCACCCATTTGTAGGCGCCCTGGTCGGGGACTTTGGAGGCCAGACCTACCCCTATTGCTCGGGCACGCTGATTTCTGAAACCGTGTTCCTGACAGCCGCCCACTGCAACCTGGGGCAAGCACGCGTGACCGTCATGTTTGACAGCAAGTACAGCAAGCAGACCAAGCTGCACGCGGGAACCTTTCATGCCCACCCGCAGTATGGCGCGGCACAGAATGACCCGCACGACATCGCCGTGGTCGTGTTCTACAAGCCCATCACCGGCCTGACACCCGCCCGCCTGCCCACCCGTGGTCAGTTCGACCGCCTGTCCCCGGACCAGAAGTTCACCAGCGTGGGCTACGGCGGCCAGGAAGCGGTCAACCAGCCGGGCGGACCGGTCAACGGGTATCTCGACACCCGGGAGTACTCGGTGGGCACCCTGAACGCGATTAACCCGGCGTGGCTGCGCATCTCCCAGAACCCGGCCACGGGCAACGGCGGCACCTGTTACGGCGACTCTGGCGGTCCGAACTTCCTGGGTGCCGGAGCGGATGAGACGAATCTGGTGGCCAGCACGACCATCACCGGGGACGCGCTGTGCAAGAGCACCAACGTGACCTACCGGCTGGATACCGACTCGGCGCGAAATTTCCTGAAGAGCTTCATCTCCCTGCCCTGAGGCCGGTTCCTCGCTGTTCCCTCTGTATCTCCGGCGCGTGGAGTTTCCATGCGCCGGCTTTTTCTGCCTGCCGGTCGGGTGTTCTCCTCAGTGCTGATCCGACTGCAGCTCTCAACCGTTCCGCGCCCTAGATGAAGCTCAGATGGCCTTTCATGCTGCTTCACTGCACAGTTCGCGCCCACACCGCGCGTAGGGTTGAGGCTGCATGTCATTCTCTGGCCGGGAAATTCCTATTCATGTTGTTGGTGCCGTCGCCTTCGCGGTCCAGGGGATGTACATCTCGCTGTATGGCCCGATGTATCCACGTCTGCTGGAGCATTTCCAGCTATCGCAGGCGCAGGTCGGATGGATTGCCAGTGCAAATTTTCTGGGCTCCAGCAGCGCCATGCTGGGAGCCACCTGGCTGATGGGGCGCTTCGGCGTGCGCCGGATGCTGACCATCTCGCCGCTTCTGGTGGGTGTGGGTGCCATCGGGGTCGGCATTTCTGGAAGCTGGACGCTGGCCCTGGTGTTTGCCCTGATCGCCGGCCTGGGCACCGGCGGTGTCAGCAGCGGAATCAACATTTCGCTGGCCAGTCTTCCGGAGCGCTCTGCGCCCGTGCTCAACGCGGTCAACGGCATGTTCGGACTGGGGTCTGTTCTCGGGCCTCTGCTGGTGGCGACACTGCCCGGCAGCACCACGCGCTGGCCCTTCGTCGTGGTCGGCCTGCTGGCCTTCATGGTCCTGGCGGTCGCCCGTGGCCTGCCCCATACAGCACCCACCTCAGCCCCCCGGGACACGGTTCCCCGGGCAAAACGCGGCATTACGCTGTTCACGTTGCTGCTCTTCCTGTACGTGATGACTGAAGTTGGTGCCGGAAGCTGGATGACCACCCACCTCGCCCCGCAGCTGGGCGCCCGCAACGCTGCGGCCCTGGTCAGCGGGTTCTGGCTGGCCTTTATGCTGGGCCGCTTTGCCGGAGCACCGCTGGCCGCGAGATTTGCGCCGCAGGTGCTGGTTCCGGCCTCAGCGGTCCTGGCCATCGGCGCCGCCGGGCTCGCCACCATTCCCGACCTGCGCGTAGCCGCGTACATCCTGCTGGGGCTTGTTCTGGCCCCGATCTTCCCGACTACGGTGGCCTGGTACGGCCAGCACCTCACCCCCCGGCGGCTCCCAGTCGCGATGACCGGCGGGACCATGGGAGCGGTGGCCATTCAGCCTCTGATGGGTCTGGCGGTCAGTTCCTCCAGCGTCGCAGCAATTCCCCTGGTGCTGCTGGTGCTCGCGGGCTGTGTCCTGGCAGTCTCTGTCTGGATCCGCCTGTTTCAGGGTCCACCCGAAGCCGACCCTGCGTGACCCTGACGCCTCACCCTGACGAATCGGGCCATTGTCAGGCCGGCAAGGTGAAGGTAAAAGTGGCGCCCTCTCCGGCCTGTGACGTGGCCGACACCTCGCCACCGTGCCGCGCCACTATTCGCTGCACGGTGGCCAGCCCGACGCCGGTGCCTTCAAATTCGTCCTGCCGGTGAAGGCGCTGAAACACGCCGAACAGCCGGTCGGCATACCGGGCATCGAAGCCGACGCCGTTGTCGCGGACATGAAAGGCCCATACCGCCCCCTGACGTTCCGACCGGACCTCAACCACACTTTCGTCACGCGGCCGCGAATACTTCAGGGCGTTGGACAGCAGGTTGATCACCACCTGCCTCAGCAGCGCCGGATCCCCCTGCACCACCGGCAGGGTGCCGATCTTCCATGACACGCGCTGGTCGTGCACCTGCGCGGCAAGTTCGGTCTGAACCGACCCCACCAGTTGCCCCAGGTCTACCTGGGTCAGCTGCAGAGGTTCGCGCGACTGACGCGCAAAGTTCAGCATGGCGTCGATCAGGCTATTCAGGCGGTCGGTGGCGTCCTCGATGACGCCCAGATACCGCCCGGTCTTGGGATTTGCCTCTGTATCCACCACGCCGCGCAGCAGCCCGACAAAGCTTTTGATGTGCCGCACCGGCGCCCGCAGGTCGTGCGAGATCGTGTAACTGAAAGCATCGAGTTCCTCGTTCGCACGTCTCAGCTGCTCGTTGAGCTGACGCTGCGCTTCGCTCGATGCACGTGTTCGGGCGAGGTCATATTGAATCTGCAGCGCCTGGGTCCGGTGGTCCTGAGCCTCATTGAACAGCTCCCTTTCCACGGCCCGCGCCTGCTCCAGGTGATCGAGTGCAAGCCTGAAATCGCCCGCCTCGCGGTGGAACCGGGCCAGCAGGTCGTGGGCCTCCAGCCGCTCCGCGCGCAGATTCTTCTCCTGGGCCAGCTTCAGGGACTGCTCCAGCGTCTCCCGGCGGCCCTCAGGCTGCAGGGCCGCGTGATGCATCAGCAGCTTCACCTCAGCCAGCGGGTGCCTCGCGGAAGGAGCCAGACGCAGCCCTTCCTCGTAGCATTGCCGGGCCAGTTCCGGGGCTCCCAGGGCCTGCCGGGTCAGCCCAAGACTGTCCAGGGCCAGCAGTTCGGTCTGGCGGTCCCCGATCTGGCGGGATAGGCCCAGGGATTCTTCCAGCAGCGGCAGGGCCTCGGCGTGACGGTCGAGCTTGCGAAGCGTCTCGGCCATGTTGTGAATGTAAGCCGCCGTCAGCCCATGGCCCGCCATGGAACGGGCACGTTCGACCGCCTGCTCGTGGTGTTCGAGCGCACTGGCGTACTGACCCAGCTGCCGGTAGTGGGTCGCGATGTTGTTCAGGGTCGAGAGGACGTGAGGATCGTGCTCGTCGTAGGTCTTCAAGGCTTCGAGCAGGTACTCCAGTCCGGACGCGTAATCGCCCAGCTCATTGGCAATGATTCCGAGGTTGTTGAGGCAGGACGCCAGACAGGCCCGGTTGTCCGTTTCACGGCTCAGTGCTGCAGCGGCCTGCAGAAACTCGGACGCCGGAAGATACTGTCCCTGTACCCCGTGGATATTGCCGACCAGACGCAGACACCAGGCTTCGTGGTGCCGGTCGGCCAGATGGCGGAACTCCCGCAGGGCTTCATCGGCGTGGTCCAGGGCGCTGTCAAAGCTGGACAGACGCCATTCCAGGGTGGCCAGTTGCAGCAGGGTGCGGGCCACGCTGCCCTGGTCCGCCTGCTTCGCCAGGGCCAGGGCCTCGTACAGAACCGGCAGGGCACTGGGCCGGTCCTGCTGCTCAAGCTGCGAAGCCCGTGCCAGCAGAGCCTCAACCTGACCGGTGTCAGGTCTGGGTGCCTGATCGTCCTGGGGGCTGGAAGGGAAATTCGTCATCTGGAGTGTGGCCTGGCTGTGAAGCTAACACAGCACCTGTTCTGTAATTCTTACTACTCTGGATTCCGGTCTGTGGCAGGGGGTTTCCGGAGTCCAGGACTGGAACCCTGACCCTACCCTGTGGCTGCGGAGCGACGTCAGCACCTGACGGTCCTGGCATTGTGCAGGCCCCCCAAGGCTCCTGTCCAGCCGGAGGATTCAGCTTCTGAACAGAATTTTTCTTTTCATAACCCCACTGGCTTGTGGCGTTGCAACCCGGGCGGGGCCTGCTACGCCTCCCTGCCCCTGAGAAGGAGCGCGCTGGTGCAACGCTGCCCCGAGGGAGAGCAATTGATAAACATTACCGGGCACATGGCACCGATCAAACGAACCGTCAGGACTTTTATCCTGTCGTTATGCCAGAAAACCACAACCACACGGGCGCAGAAGCAGGACACGGTGATTCTCCCGCCCTTGCACATCTGCGTCAGCTTGTCCGGCTGACCGGGCCCAGCGGAAGCGAGGAGGACATTATCCGCGCAGTCCACCGGGCCGCTTCGGCACTGGCCGACCACACCGAGATGGACGCTTTCGGGAATGTCATCGCCATCCGGCGGGCGGCCACGGAGGGAGCGCGCCGCATGATCGTGGCCGCACACATGGACGAGGTCGGCTTCCGGGTCAGGCAGATTACCCCGACCGGCTTTCTGCGGCTGGAAAAGGTGGGAGGCACCGATGACCGCATCCTCCCTGCCCAGCGCGTCTGGGTGCGCACGCAGCAGGGCCGCCTGATGGGCGTGATCGGCACGAAAAGTGCTCACCTGCTGGCCGACGCAGACCGGCAGCGGGTGGTGCCGGCAGCGGAACTGTACGTGGACATCGGCGCCCGCGACGCGGATGAAGCCATCGGGATGGGCGTTCACCTGGGAGACCCGGTGGGCTTTGTGGGCGTCCTGACCGAGCTGGGTCAGAACACCGGACGCTACACGGCCCACGCGGTGGACGACCGCGCCGGCTGCGCGGTGCTGCTGGCCCTGCTGGAGCGTTACCAGGACACCCCTCCACCGGTCACGGTCATCTTTGCCTTTACGGTCCAGGAGGAGGTCGGGCTACGCGGCGCCCAGGCTGTGGCCAGCGCCCACCAGGCAGATGTGGCCCTGGCCCTGGACATGACGGCGGCCGACGATACGCCCGAGTTTGGCCCCTGTCACCTTCAGCTGGGTGCCGGCCCCGCCGTGAAGGTGATGGACTTCTCGACCCTGTCGCATCCGGCGGTGAGGCGCGGGCTGATCGCCGCTGCGGACGTGGGCGGGGTCGCCATACAGCACGAACTGCTGCGCGGCATCGGCACCGACGCCGGAGCCCTGCAGCACAGCGGCCAGGGCATACCGGCCGGCGCCGTATCGGTCGCCAACCGCTACACCCACAGCCCCGTCGAGGTTGTGGACGAGCGTGACCTGAACGGCGCCCTGGAGCTGCTGCACCACTTTATCCAGCGCCTGCCGGACCTGGATCTGCGTTTCGTCGCGCTGGGCGACGGCTGATCCGGCTGTCCTCTCTTCCGGTCCTGGACGGATCAGCCCACAGACACCACGTCCGGAAGCTGCTGCGTCTTCAGGGTCCACACGAAGTCCCGAAGCCATACGGCCCCAGCTTCACGACCCGGGGCGCTACAAAGCGCCGTCACCCCATCCCTATCCGGAGGCACCTCTTATGACCACCTACCGCAGACTTGGCCGCAGCGGCCTGCACCTTTTCCCCATTGGCCTGGGCACCATGCAGTTCGGCTGGAGCGCCGACGAGCAGACGTCCTTTGACATCATGGACGCCTACGCCGCAGCCGGCGGTAACTTTCTGGACACCGCCGACATCTACAGCAACTGGACCCCCGACAACCCCGGAGGGGTGTCCGAGGAGATCATGGGCCGCTGGATGAAAGCCCGGGGGAACCGTGACCAGATGGTCGTGGCCACCAAGGTCCGGGGACCGATGGGCCCGCGCGGCAGCGAAGGCCGGGGCACCATTCACCAGCGTGAGGGGCTTTCAAGGCGCTGGATCCTGAAAGCCTGTGAGGACAGCCTGCGCCGCATGCAGGTGGATCACATCGATCTGTATCAGGCGCACTGGGTGGACAACCAGACGCCCATCGAGGAAACGCTCGCCGCCTTCACCGAACTGGTGCAGCGCGGTTACGTGCGCTACATCGGCTGCTCGAATTACAGCGCGTGGCGCCTGATGCAGGCCCTGTGGGCCAGCGACCGCCACGGCCTGGAAAGCTATGTCAGTATCCAGCCGGAGTACAGCCTGCTCTCCCCCACCCGCGCAAACTTCGAGCGCGAGCAGCAGCGTGTGGCCGTGGAGTACGGCCTGGGAGTGGTGCCCTGGAGCCCGCTGGGCGGGGGAATGCTGACCGGCAAGTACCGGCGCGGTCAGCCCCTGCCCGACAGTGTGCGTGCCAGCGAGAATGCCGCGCGGCGCTTCAGTGACCAGAACTTCGACATCGTCGAGACGCTCGTCGCGGTTGCGGAGCGGCACCAGGCCCACCCGGCGCAGGTCTCGCTGGCGTGGCTGCTCGCGCAGCCGGCCGTCACGGCACCGATTATCGGCGCCAACAGCGTCGAGCAGCTGCGGGAACTGCTGGGGACCGTGGATGTGCAGCTGACCGAAGACGATCTGGCCGAGATCACCCGCGTCAGCGACTGGGAGCGCGCCAGGACCGAACGGGAAATTTAACGGGAGACAGGAAGAGCGGGCGGTGGAGCAAAAGTCACCGCCCGCTCTCCTTCTGTTCCGCCGGCTATGCCCCTTTCCTGGCGACGCCACACGACCAGGAACATCGGAGCGACTCGCATGGCTGGTTATATTCCTGCTTCAGCGCTTTTTGGGCCGCCGCACCGGTTGCCCCTGGGCCTCATGGAATGCGGTCAGCACCTGCGCGTCGAGCTGCCCTTTCTGAACTGCGCGCTGAACCGCGCACCCCGGTTCTGTGGTGTGGGTGCATTTGCGGAAGCGGCATTTGGTTGCCAGTTCCTCGAGCACATCAAAATTGACGCTGCGCGAATCGGCGTCCCAGACGGCGATATCCCGCAGGCCGGGGTTATCGATCAGCAACCCGCCGCCAGGCACCCGGTAAAGGGTCCGTCCAGTGGTGGTGTGGCGGCCCTGCTGGTCAGTTTCCCGCACGCTGCCGGTAGAGGCGACTTCCTGGCCCAGGAGACGGTTGGTCAGCGTGGATTTGCCCACCCCGGACGAGCCGATCAGGGCCACGGTCTGACCGGGCGTGAAGTAGGGCCGAATGGTGTCCAGTCCACCATCGTGGGCCGCCGAAACCTGATGCACCGGCAGGTCGGGGCCCAGACGTCTGACCTGCTCCAGATACCACGCCGCGTCCTGCACCAGGTCGGATTTGTTGAGCAACACGACCGGCTGGGCACCGCTGACCTGCACGGCTGCCACATAGCGGCCCAGGCGCGGCAGGTCGAAGTCCAGGTCCGGCGTGGTCACGATAAACACAACATCCACGTTGGCTGCAATGATCTGCTCTGCCGTGCCACCGTGGACTGCCCGGGCAAAGGTGGTGCGCCGGGGCAGCACCTGCTGAATACGCAGGGCCTGCGTCTCTTCCAGACGCTCGGCCACAACCCAGTCCCCGATCACCGGCACCTGCTGACCCGGCGCCTCCTGTCGCAGCGTTCCGGCGAGCAGGGCATCTTCCAGGCCCTGCTCTGTCCAGATCTGATAGGAAGAGCGCCCTACGCTGGCAATACGTCCAGGCTCAGAGCCAGCAGACACATCGCGCAGGAACGGCTCTGCAGCCTCCGCAAAGAAGTCAGACCAACCCAGGCCCTGAAGAGCGTCAGTCATCTGCAGGTCACCCGGCACGGGGACCGGCCGGGCAGGGCGAGAAGCTTGGACACGTCGTCATTCATAGGCCCAGGGTAGCCTCTTCCGACCGGATCTGGCCCCAGGCTTTCCTTGCGACATTCCACGCGCCAACCTCTGCACAGCCGGAGTTAAAAGATAGGCCTGCGCCCAGAGACCCCTGAAGTCAGATGACCGCCACTGAATGAAAAAACTGCGGCCGGCACAGCATTTTCGAATAGTAAAACTTGAACAGATGCCCTGGCGTGAACCCGATATCTTTCGGCATCTCAGCCGAAGGAGGTCATCGCTTGAGTAAATCTGATCACAGTTCCAACCCCCTGACCACTGGGGTTCAGCTCTAACCAAAAGTGTCTTTCCACGGCCTCGCTGCAAGGTGACGGCACGTGAACAGAACGCGAACCGGACTTCTCCGGTTCGCGTTTTTTGTGGCCTCGGCGCAGGGTGCTGCAGAGACCGCCACCGGGACCAGCAGATTGCTTCTACAGCACAGCCACAAACCAACTGGACATATCTCTGCCTTGTTGTATTGTCTTATTGATATGCGACAAGAGGCTGAAAGCCTGGAGCCCCTGATCACGCTGGACCTGCACAGCGGCGTTCCGCTGTACCTGCAGCTTGCCGAGAGTCTGAAACGGGCCATTGACCTGGGTCAGCTGCGGCCCGGGGACATGCTTCCACCAGTCCGCGCCCTGGCTTCCCGCCTGCGGATTGCTCCCAACACCATCGTCCGGGCATACGCCTCATTGCAGGACGCCGGCATGATCGAGAGCCGCGCGGGAGCCGGCACCACCGTGACGGCCCGCTCCCATGCGCCCCCAGCCCAGCAGGAAGCGCTGCTGCGCGAGTTCCAGCTGATCACCACCCGACTGCTGCATGCCGGCGTCACCCCGGGCACCCTGCAGACGCTGCTGCAGGAGCTCACCACGTCCACGGAGGTCACCCCATGATGCCCGTTGTTCTACAGGCCCAGGCCCTCCGCACCCGGCGCGGGAAGCACATCATCCTCGACGACTGCTCCATGCAGGTGACCCAGGGCAGCATCTATGCCCTGCTGGGGCCCAACGGCACCGGCAAAAGCACCCTGCTCCGTGCCTTGCTGGGTCTGGAACCGTTGCAGGCTGGCCAGGTCACCATGTTGGGTATGGACCCCAGTGTCAGCTCCAGCCAGGTCAAGGAGCAGGTGGCGCTGGTACCGACCGGCGGAGTTCTGCTGCCCACACACGACGCGCAGGCGCATTTTCAGGTGGGAGCACGCCTGCACCCGATGTGGAACGCTGAATTTGCTCTGCAGACCGCTGACCTGTTCGGGGTTCCGCTGCGCCGCGCTGCCCGGCACCTGTCCACCGGGCAGCGCATCGGTCTGGCCCTGGCCTACGCCTTTGCCAGCCAGCCCAGGCTGCTCATTCTGGATGAGCCCACTAACGGCCTGGACCCGGTTCACCGTCAGGCGCTGCTGTCCCGGCTCGCCGAATACGCGGCCGACGGTGGCACGGTGGTTCTGACCTCCCACGTGCTGGCCGAGGTAGAAGGCATCGCGGACCACGTGGGGTTCATGCATTCCGGCCGGGTGATTCTGGAAGGCGAGACGGACGCGCTGCGCGATCACCACAAGACGGTGCAGGCCATCTACCAGGAAGCGGTGCCCGCGTCGGTGGCCGGATGGCTCCAGACCCACCACACGCCTGAGCACGTTCAGCTTGACGGACCGGTCGTGCAGATTCACGCCAGCGGCAACGTCGACGAGGTGGTCCGGGTGCTGATGAGTGCACAGCCACTGCACCTGCAGGTGCGCCCCCGGCCGCTCGAACATCTTTACGCCTCAGTGATGGGAGGACAGGCATGATCTGGTTTGAATGGACCGCGCGGCGCAACACGTGGCTCACGCTGCTCCTGGTCACTGTTGCGGCGAGCCTGGCGTACGCTTTCAACGCAACACCCTTTGACAACATCTATGGCCTGGTAGACCGCAGACGCGATCTGAATGGCGCGCACGTTCCCTTCTACTCGGCCCTGCACTGGAGCGTGCTGGAATTTGCCCTGGTGATGTTCGCCGCGTGGTTCGGCGCCACGGCGCGTGAGAACGCCGCCTTCCTCAACATGCAACCCCTGTCGCGTCCGCAAATCGTCGGGGGCCGGCTGCTGTTCGGTCTGCATCTCCTGGCAGGGCTGGTGCTGACTGCCCTGCTGCTTCAGGGCCTGCTGATGCCGCTGCCGGCCACCTGGATGGAGCGTGAGCTGCTCTGGTCTCACCTGGCCACGGACAGCCTGCTGATCTTCCTGGAAGCGTCGCTGGTGTTTGGCCTGGCCACCCTGCTGTCTGCCTTTCTGCCGGTCGCAGTGGCAAGTCTTGGGGCCCTGGTCCCCGTGCTGGCCGACGTTCTGCTGCGCTCCTCCGGCCAAGGTGGGGGTGGGCTGTGGACCGCCAGCAGCTTCTATGCCTACGCCGTCCGGGATCTGGGAGAGAAAGGCGCAGCACCCTGGACCTCGTTCGTTCAGGCCGTGAAGCCGCAGCAGACGTTTCCGACCTATGAACTTTCCTTCCAGATCGTGCTGTCAGCGGCTGCTGTCATTCTGGTGCTGACCGGAGCTCTGTGGGCCTGGGCCTGGCGGCGCGCCCCAGGCTGGAGCAGTCAAAGCTGAGTCCAAGGATTAAGCAGGACTGCGCCTTTCCCGTCAGCGCGCAGTCCTGCTTGATCCTGACCAGAGCGTCCGGAACCTGCACACTGCATGCCCGTGACTCTTCCAGCCGCAGCTGGAAACAGGCGAGATGCAGCTCGAATCTCCCGGCTGCCGGGCCTCAGTACTACGCCGGTTCTGCCTGAGCACGAGCCTCATCTGCCGGATCGTCCAGGTGCAGCCTCCTCAGGCTGGGCACGCGGAGGGCCACTATCCCCACCACCAGCAGTGTGACGATTCCGCCGAGCCACACCGAACGAGCGGTGCCGAACACGCTGGCCGCCACCCCGCTTTCCAGGGCGCCGAGTTCATTGCTCGACCCGATAAAGACCAGGCTGACGGCTGCCACGCGCCCGCGCATGTGGTCGGGCGTGCGCAGGCGCAAGATAGCCTTGCGGATCACCATATTGACCCCGTCGAAGACTCCGGTGAAAAACAGGGCCACCAGGGACAGCAGAAAATGATTGGACAGCGCGAACACGATAATGCTGACCCCAAATCCGGCGACACCCAGCAGCAACGTGCGGCCGCTGTTGCGCACGGGTGGGTGACGGGTGGCCCACAGCATGACCAGCAGGGCGCCCACTGCCGGAGCCGCAAGCATCAGGCCCAGGCCGCGTGGCCCCACCTTCAGAATGTCGCTGGCAAAGACCGGCAGCAGCGCCACCATTCCACCGAACAGCACCGCGAACAGGTCCAGTGCCATGGAGCCCACAATGACCGGATCACGCCGCACAAACCGGATACCGCTGAGCATGCTGTCCCAGACGCGCTCCTTGACAGCCGGTTCGGGCTGAGGCTTGGGAGCAATACGCCACAGCCCGAACCACGACGCCAGTGCCAGCGCGGTGACCAGGGCATAGGTGCCGGTCGCACTCCAGGAGGCCAGCAGCACTCCGCCCAGCGCTGGCCCGATGATGGAGCTGGCCTGACCCACACTGCCCAGCCACGACGACGCGTTCACGAAAGCTCCAGGCGGCACGATCCGCGTCTCGAAGGCCGAGGCGGCCGGGTCACCGAAGCCCCGGGCAATCCCGGCCATGAACACCAGGCCATACAGCAGTCCCAGTGTATTCGGACCGCCCTGATGGGAAACCACGGCCATCAGGGCGACGCACACGGTAAAGGCCATCCTCGTCACCAGCAGGATGGTGCGCCGGTCCAGACGGTCAGCGTAGTGACCTCCTAGCAGGGCCAGGCCCAGGGCCGGGATGGCCTCGATCAATCCCAGCCAGCCCAGGGCCAGCGGACTGCGCGTGAGCTGGTACACCTGATACCCGATGGCCACCGCCAGCATGCGGCTGGCCAGCGAAGACCCCACACCGGCCAGTAGCAGGGCACGGAATTCGGGGAACCGCAGGGCGGCGTAGGGATCAGCTCGCGCAGTCAACAGAGGGCTCCGGCCTCCCACCATATGCTGTGAGTCCCGCCCCGGCAGGTGAGGTGCTCCGGTGGGCTGGACAGTGGCCCGGGCCGGAGCAACTCAGTGTGGCTGCGCTGTGTTTGAGGATGCCCCGTATCTTCCTGGGTAAGCCCTGACCGATTTACCTGACGCTTTTCACGTCAAACGCGTACGTGAGGCCCTGCCGGTCGGTGAAGTACAGCGTGTCTGCCCCCAAGGTGGCCGGCACTTCCCAGAAAAAGCGTACGCGCGTTTCCTCACCGGTCGGTAGCATGCCGCTGGCCTTCTCGTCACGGCTCGCCTTGAGCATCTTTTCGTTGTATGCCAGCCGCTCGCCGTCGGCGTCCTTCAGTGCCGGCTTGAAATCCCCCCAGTGGTAGCGGGTCTCGCGCGGCCCGTGATTTTTGAGTGTGAACACCGCCGTGAGGTACCGCTTGCCCGTGGCGGGCGCCTGCCCGTTCAGGGGTTCGGTCGTGAACTTCACCTCGTCGAGCCGGATGTCCAGCCAGCCCATCGGCAGGAATGTTGCAGCATGGGCGCTGACCTGGGCCCGGGCGCTCGCGCCGTACGGATCTGCCGGGTCGGCAAAGGGAGCAGGCAGAGCCGTGACCTTGCCGCGCAGGTCGTAACGCAGGACCGGCGCACCGCTCTCACGCGACACGATCAACTTCGGCACCGGCCCTGCAGCGGGAACCAGCACCGCCGTGACGACATCGACCTTCTGCGCGGGCTTGAGCCGCATGGTCAGCGCGTCCCTAGTTCCATCACGTGCGACGGCCTGCACGAAGTTATGGTTGCGGTCCTGGGCATCCACCGCGGTAAAGCTCAGGTCCGACCAGTGGTAGCGCACTTCGCGCTTCTGCGGGTTGTGCACGGTGTAGTGCAGGATCAGCAGCTTCTGGTCCGCCTTGGGCGAGTAGACGCTATCTCCGATCACGAGCCGGCCCACCGAGTACTCCGCGCGGTTGAGGGTGAAATTCAGTGGACTGCTCTCGCCCAGGGTGAAGGTCTGCCCAGGCAGCGCGTTCTCGCCGTCGAGCTGACGGGTGCCGTGAACGGGGGCAGGTGCTTGCGCGGGCTTCGCGCTGGGGGCAGTCTGTGGCGCTCTGGCCGTTGGGGCCGAAGCACTGGCCTTGGGGGCAGCGCCTTTGGACACGAGCAGTTTGCGGGCCGGGCGGTCCACACGGATGGTCAGGCCAAAGCGCTGTGCAAAGGCCGCCGGGTCGGCGAAATGGTTGCCGCCTGGCTGAATCACCGGAATCAGGCCCGACCGGAAGCCCCCAGCGAACGACTTGTCGAGCCAGCCGGCACGGCTCAGAGCGCGGGCCAGTTCGTCGGCGTTCATGAGCAGCCTGCCGTTCATTTCCAGCATGCCGACTGCTCCGCTGCCCGCGCCCTGCAGCGTGTAGGTGTACTTGAACGAGTCTCCGTTTTTGGCCTGCACACCGCCGGCAAGAAGCAGGGTCAGGACCGACAGCACAGCACGTTTCCGCATAATGTTCCTCCTAAAACGGCTTAGAGCCGCATGGGGCGAACCTTACGCAAGGCAGCATGGCACCGGCATGACCACCACGCCTGGGGATGGATGGCTCTATCGGCGACTGCGTGCCTGTGAGCAGGGTATGGTCGCATGGCCTCTGCCCCAGGTCCTGTCTTTCACACCGGGAAGCCCCGTATAGGGGCACAAAGCAGAGCAGGGAAAGTGTCCGTCCACCGGCCCGGCTGGCTGCCTTCGACCCCAGGGCACCGGCCACACGGCAGAGCCGCGCCGTCATGCCGCTGCCACGTCCGGCTGACTACGGTGGCCTGGACGTGCTGGAGGACGTCCACCATGACCCACACATCCCACCGACACCTCAGCCCGGTCCTTACCGGACTGGCCGCGGTGCTTGCCTGCACCTCGGCGCCTGCGGCTTCCGCTCAGGAAGTCACGCTTTCCTCCTGGGCGGACGTTCAGTCCGCGCTTCTGGACAGCACGCTGCAGCAGATGCTGAATGTGGAGTACACCCGGCGCTTTGGCGGAACCACCCAGGGGTCGCCGTCGGGCGCACCTACCCGTGAGGCGCTGCAGCAAGGCATCGCCAACCTGCAGAAGCTGCTCTCGGACATGTCCAGGGACAACCCGCAGCGAGTCCATTCCGAGCGGGTGCTCGCAGCCCTGCAGGCCCGCCTGGACGCGACGCCCAGGACCCCAGCGCCAGGTGCCACGAGCGGTCCGGGCTGCCTGAAGCCTCCCACGCTGAGCGACGCCCTCTCCAACGCACGGACATTCGCGCACGGCAAGCTCGGCGCAGACGGCGCGGCACAGCTCAGGAGCGCGGCCCGCAGCGCCGAAACAGCCAGTTCCATCGCCGCCGCCGCCGCCATGAGTCGCCGGCCTCAGGTGGCGCTCGCTGCCCTCCTGGAAGCGCACGCCCAGGCACCGAAAGCGGCGGCACACCTCGTGAATGCCGCTGGGGTAGCAAGCCTGCTGGGGCTGCCGTGCGAAGCCCTGACCTTCCTCGACGCTGCTCAGAAGCTGCCGCCCGGCGACGGAGGGATGTTCGTGCCGGAGGCCGTACGCCTGAACAACCGTGGGCATGCCCTCATCGCCCTGAAACGGGCCCAGGAGGCCGAACCTTTGCTCCGAAAGGCGCTTACACTGGACCCGCTGCTGGCGGAAGCCAGACGCAATCTGGCGTTCAGCCTCAAAGCCCAGGGCAAGGAGGAGGAAGCCCTACGCTTCTACCGCCTGGGACAGAAGCGCAACCCGGCCCTCGCCAGGCCCCCTGCCGCCACGCCGCCTGCGCAGACCGGCCCGGGCACACCTGCACCGCAGGTTGCTGTCCAGAACGCCGGTGCCTGGTGGCCTCCTGCGAAGGACGTGTACGACCTGTCCCGGGGTGTGGGTTGGAAGCTGCCACAGCTGCCGTACCCGCAGTACCCCTGGGATGGTATGGCCTTTCATGAGCGCGTGAAAGGTCTGAAAGTTATTATCGATAGGCGCGTACGCGCCCGCACGGCGCGTATGGACGAGATTGTCAGGCAGTTGCAGGACCGTGCCCGCACCCAGACGGATTTCTCACCGGATAACGCGCTGGCCAGTTCACGCATCGGAAACATCCGGAGCCGAATTGATGCGATCACGGCCGATCCAAGCGTGGCGCATGGCTGGCAGCTCGTGCACGAGACCATTAACCGCGATGACCATAACGCCATGTTCAATCCCTATCAGACTGGTGCGCCACATAACCAACAAAAGGTGTACCTCAGCCCCACCACTGCGGCCGGCGTCATGGAGACAGCCCTGTTGCGCCTGAATGAGGAGGAACGATACGAAATCGAGCCCTGCAAAAGCGACCAGGCCTGTTCACGTCCCATAGCCGAGAAATACGACCGGAAGCGCTGCGACGTCTTTCAGGAAGCTACCAACAGCTGGCGCCGCTCGGCCCTGCTGGTGGACGGCGCTGTCGCTGAGGTCTGGGACCCGACCTTTAAACTGATGACTGGCCTCGCGGCAAATATTTCCGACCCGCTGCACTACGAGTTGGTCCGCCTGAGCTTGGAGAATCACGCTGACAGGCTGCTGGACCATAGGCTTCTCAGCGTGGCGATCAGCCCAGGGGCCTTATGGCACCGCTATAAAAGCACCGACTGGCAGATCGAATGCCGTGACCGTGCACCTGCCGAAATTGGGGAGATCAACATTGCCACGCCCGACTCGTGGTCCTGTGATTTCGGCGGACCGTACAAGATGAAGGTGGACCTGGTGCTGGCCAAGCTCAGCTTCAACTGCGAGAAGATCGCGCTGGAGGTTTCGCCGCTCAAGGCTAGCGCCCTGATCTTCGAGGTCGGAGCGTTTGGGGAAGTGGAGTACGCCTTTCAGGGCACGATCACCGTGGGAATGGGGGTCAAGGCCGGCACTACGGGCAGCACCAGCAGTACCGGCAGCATGGGTGTCAAAGGCGGCGTGTACGTGTCACTTGACACAGGCGGACAGATTGTAGACGTGGGAGTCAAAGGATCGGTGTCGTCGGGCGTGACCCGAGGGCCAGTGGGGGTGGACATGACTGCAAACGGGAAATTCAGCTTCATCGCCGGGTGAGGGAGCTGTGGCGTAACCGGCCGCCAGCCGGACCTCAGCCCTGGACCCGCCGCCATCAACCAGTCAGCAGGCTCAGCTAAGGAGCGGAGCGCGAACTCGGTGGTGTTCGCGCTCTATTGCTGTTGCCAATGTTAGGCGACGAGCCGAGAGTTCATATCGCGAGGCGGGCCTTTGTGCCTGGCAATCCCGCCCCCGTTGCTTGATGGTGCGTTCCAGCAGAAGCGGAGCGCCAGTCCCACCAGGCCATGGAAGCCACATGCAGTCAAGAAGGTCCGGCCCCGAGAACTGCGTTTGGTTGTCATAGAGACGGGCATATAGCCGGGAGCCCTCCCTGCTGTCTTGCTGCCGCGGCTCACCCGGAAGACCACGCGCCGCTCCTGGCTGATCCGCCTTCCCCGTATCCTGGTGCATGACACCACTGCTTCGGGGGAAGGTCGCCCTCGTGACGGGCGCGTCGCGCGGCATCGGCCGTGGCATCGCCCTCGGACTCGGCGAGGCAGGAGCGACCGTGTACGTTACAGGCCGCACGCTGACAGGCCGCTCGGCACACATGCCCTTTCTTTCGGGCAGCCTCGAGCACACCGCGCAGGAGGTCACCGAACTCGGCGGCCTGGGGATCGCCGTGCAATGCGACCACACCGATGACGCCCAGACCCGCGCCGTGGTGGACCGCATCCGGCAGGAGCACGGACGGCTCGACGTCCTGGTCAACAACGTCTGGGGCGGCTATGAAGGCCTGCACATCTGGGACGAGCGCGGTGAGAAATGGAACGCACCCTTCTGGGAACAGCCGACGTCCATCTGGGACGACATGTTCGCGTCAGGCGTCCGGGCCCATTACGTCACGAGCCAGTGTGCCGCGCCGCTGCTGATCGAGGCGCGTGGCCTGCTCGTGGGCATCTCATTCTTCGCGGCGACGCGTCACCAGGACACCGAAGGCATTCCGTATTTTCTGGCGAAGACTGCCACCGACCGGATGGCCCTGGCGATGGCCAACCACCTGCACCCGCATGGTGTAACGAGCGTGAGCCTTTACCCGGGCCTGGTGCGGACCGAGGGCATCCTGCGTGCGCCAGAGGGGGCGTTCGACCTGTCAAATTCCGAGTCGCCCCAGTTCATCGGCCGCGCGGTTGCGGCCCTGGCGAGTGACCCGAACGTGTTCGGCAGGACGGGGCAGGTGCTGGTGGCTGCCGAACTTGGTGACAGGTATGGCTTTACGGACACCGACGGAAAGCGGCCCAGGTCTCTGCGCTCAGAATGGGAGGGGTGACGGACCGGACCACCGTCCTGGGCCGGACACCAGCAGGCCCACAAGCACGGCACAGCGCAGGCGACCCATGGCAGGGCTCTGCCGGTGCAGTCATGGCAGCTCGATGACACGACTGGGCAGGACTGTCCACCCGCCTTCAGAAGTCCATTCTTCGCGGTCCCCCCGGGCGGGCACAAAGGAAGAGGGGCAGCCGCACGCTGCCCCCTTTTTGTTCCTTCACTCAGGTGCGGTTGAAGTAGGTCTTCCCCCCGCTCGGCCAGGTAAGCACCAGCCGCCCGTCACTGCCCAGTTCCCAGGTGAAGGGCAGAGAAACGTTTGGTACCTCGCGGTCATAGTTCAGGCTGGAATTGCAGCTGCTGAGGTACTTCTGGCGTGAGGACGTCGGCTCCAGCACCATTTCACTGCCGCTTACGCGCACCCGCCCGGTGTAGTGCCCGATGACCGTGGTGGTGCAGCCGTAGTTCGAGAGCTGCACCGTGACCCCGCGAGTAAAGGTGCCGTCCGGATGAATCTGCAGCAGCACACCCGTACCGCTAGGGGGAGCCCACTGGCCGCTACCAGGGTTGTAGTAGTCAACACCCGTGCTGGTTCCGCTGATCCAGGTGCCGCCGAGCTGGGCTGGGGCCGGTGTCGAGGGTGCGGCCGTGGGGAAATTGTCCAGGCGCAGGTCCACATTCTGTCGCGGTGCCTGCACCTGTGCCAGAGCCCCGCCGGTATCGCGGAAGGTACCGTACAGGTCACCTGCGTTCGGTTGCCGGTCCCCGTTGACGTCCAGCCACGCCATCACGTGAAACGGCCCGGCGGGTACATTTTCCAGCAGATATTTTCCATCTGCCGTCACACCCGAGGCGACCATTTTGTCCGGATCGCATCCTACCTGGGCGCCTGGCACACAGGTGAACACCACCACGTCGGTCACGGCGCTTCCGGCTGGCACCTGGACCGTCCCGGAGACCGCGTTCCCATCGGGAGCAGCCATCTGGGCCAGGGTCACGTTGGCATTGTTGGTCGCGCCACTAATCACAGTGGCACTGGTACCGCCGTCCGAGCTGTACACACCGACATAATCACCAGCATCGATCTCGTGGCTGCTGTTGAGATCCTTCCAGCCCAGCAGGTAGTACGATCCAGGCTTGAGCCCGTCGACCCTGAAGGTTGCCTCGGTGCCACCCTGCTGCAACTGCACCGACTTGACGTTGTCCTGGTCACAGTCATTGTTCTTGACGCCACAGACGACGACCACCGAATTTTTCAGATTACCGCCAGCAGGAGCCTTCATGGTTCCGCTGATGCTGAAGGTAGTTCCAGGGCCAGGCTGTGGTTGGGGTTGCGGCTGGGGTTGAGGCTGCGGTTGGGGCTGGGGTTGAGGCTGCGGTTGGCCCCCTGGTGCTGGGGCAGTACCGCCACAGGCTCCCAGCAGAAGCGCCGTCAGCGTACACAGGGTCAGGGTGCGCAGGGTCCGTTGATTCTTGTCGTGTCTCATATCTATCCTCCGGGGCTCAGCCCGGCTTGACGACCGGCTGATGCAGCTACCGTAGGAAACGGGACATGGCACGGGCGTGACCGCCTGCTCTTCCCCGTACCGAGTGCGGCGGCACAAACAGCAGTAAGGGAGAAGCAGTGCTTCTCCCTTACTGCTTCGAATCGTGTGCGGACGCTGGGGCCCGCTTGCTCCTGATTCCCCGCATGGCGCCGCCTTCGAGTGCCACCTGTAGGTCAGGGGAACTGGTATTCCACCTGGCTGCTCGCCGAGCAATCGGAGATTTTCTCGAATTCCACGACGGTACTGCTGGCAAATCCTGCGTTGGGGCGGGCCATGTTCCGCACCACCAGGGGCGTAAGTGAACCATCCTGCTCGACATAAGAAAGTTTCAGCTCGTAGCGCGCCAGGGGAAGCTTGCGCATGTTCAACGAGGTGCTGTTCACAGCCCAAGCCCCCTGACTGACCGAGACGGTGCTTTCGCCGGTCTGTACCCTGGTGCCGTCAATCACAGCCCCCAGAGGCCTGAGGCTCAGCCTGAACTTGTTGATACGGTTGTCGCCGATGTACCGGGGCCGCTCGGCCGGGTTGGTAGATGCCACGAACTGCTGGTCTATCCGCAGTTCCGCGACGTTCACGTCCAGCTTGAAATTTCTTACCGCACCGTCGCGGTCGAAGAACAGCGCGCCGTCGCCGTAGGGTATGGCAGGCAGGCACATCGGAATGTCCTGCCAGATGGCGCTCACGCTGGCGTGCGCCTTCCAGGAAACTTCCGGGGTCAGGCGGACCTTATACATGCCCTTGACGTCGGTTTGATAGGTGCCGAGGCTGTGCACGAAGTAGCCGCTGACCGCCGGGTCGATCCTGACAGAAGCCCCCTTTACCGGGCTGCCCTGCGAGTCGAAGACCTGCCCCATGACATACCCGGCCTCCCCTTTCTTGATGGCGGGGGTGGGGTTCGCGTTCGCCGGTGCCGCACTCCCAGAGGCCTGCGGAACCTTGCTGGCCTGGGAGCCGGCAGGCTCACCGACCTTGCTCAGCTTCAGGGTGATATTCGCCCGCGGCGCCTGAACGTCAAGCGCCGCGCCCGAGGTGTTTTCCAGCCGGGCCATGTAATCGCCGTCGTCGAACTGGTCATTTTTGTTGACGTCCTTCCACGCCAGCACCCGGTACGGGCCCTGCCCGAGCCCCCCGATCGTGAAGCTGGCCTTCTGACCGGAGGCCGTAATGGTGTACATCTCGCCGCCGTCGTCGCAGGTGTCGTTGCGAAAGACGCAGGCCAGGACGATGGTTCCCTTCAGGTCCACGCCTTTGGGAGCCTCGACCGATCCGGAGAAGGCCGCACCCTTCTGGGCTGCCGGGGTGGCCGCGTGAGGCGCCGCCTTGCCTTCGACCGTCATGCTGACATTAAGTTTCGAGGCAGGCGGTTTGACCGGCAGGGGCGTCAGGCTGCTGGGCTGCTGTTTCAGAAAGCCTGAGTAATCTCCGTCGTCAATATCACCAGTGCCGTTGACGTCCTTCCAGGCGATCAGCGTGTATTTGCCGGCTTTTTTCACGGTGACGCTGAATGGCGCGCTGCCGCCGCTCGCCGTGATCTGCGTGCTGACCGTCAGGTTCTCATCGCACTCGTCACCTTTGGGATAGCAGGCGATGACGTGGGTGCCTTTCACGTTCGTGCCGGCGGGGGCATTCACGGTTCCGGACAGGGTCAGGGGCGCGGGGGCGGCGGTGGCCAGGCCAAGGGTTAGAAGTGCCAGAGTCAGGGAATTGCGCATCTTGAGTTCCTCCGCACAGAAGGTAGGAAGCACCGCATGGTCGCAGCATGACCGCGCCGACAGCCCCTCTTTCGCAGAACTGGTCCCCATACGGCCGCCCAGGCCTGCTGCACCCAGGATTCCCCTGCGGGCGGCGGCCCTATGACATGTCATCCAGGTGCCATGTCTGGCCACCTAGTCTGAACACGTTCGGTGACACCAGCGACAGCCACCGGCTGCCAGACAAGGAGACCACCATGAGGCGAGATTTTACTTTAAGGACTTCCAGGATTTCCCTGCTGCCCCGCCGTCCTGCCGGCCCCGTCAGAGCAGACGAACCGCCCCCCACAGAACAGGTTCCGGCGCTCCCCGGTCCCAGCCCTGGCAGGATTCCCTTCGGTCAATCTCAGCCCCACCGTCAGGCATGACCTGCGTGAGATGAATCGTTCTGCCCGACCGGACCGCCGGCCCCTGAACCGCGGTCACGGCTTCCCCAGGAGAAACTGTCATGAACGTACGCACCCTTGGTTTCATCACTTTCGCCGGTGCTCCCGCCATGCTCGTTGTCGGCTTTCTGGAAGGGTTCCAGCGAACCCTGAACACGGATACGACCCTGGCGTCGGCCACCGGATATCTGGTCTTCGCGGTGGGCTGGCTGGCGTCCGTGCTGGCACTGCGCGCCCTGTATGCCACCGGACGCAGTCCGGCTGGACGGATCATGGTGAGTCTGCCGCTGCTTACCATTCCCCTGGCGGCCATGCAGTCGGTTCTGGATATGTTCTTCCCTCAGCTAATCGACCGACACTTCCTGTATATCGTCACGGACATCGCGTGGCCACTGAGCATGGTGCTCTCATTTGGGGTGGGCATCGCGGCCCTGTTTGCAAGGGAACTGCCGGGCTGGAAGCGGGCCGTCCCGCTGCTGTGCGGCGCTGGCCTGCCCACTGGCATTCTGACCCATCTCCTCTTGGGCGAGCAGGCTGCGGGCGTGATCTTCCCGGTGCAGGTCGCGCTGTCCTGGACACTGCTGGGTCTGGTGTTGGTTTCCCTTGCTCCCCGTCACGCAACACCTCAATTCCGGGCCGCGCACTGAGTCATCACCCGCTGCGCCCCCATGCACGCAGCCCCCATCGCACGCCGGTCTCCTCTCTGGGCGACCGGCGTCCTCGTGCCAAGGGCTACCGCAGACGCGGTCAGGCCAGTACGGTACGCTGTAGCCATCATGATAGGCACGCCCTTCTGGCGGCTGACGCTGTTCGGCAAGCCGCAGCTCGTCAGCCCCGACGGCCGGGTGATGCGGTGTGAGGGCAAAACCCTCGCGCTGCTCGCCTATCTGGCACTGGAAGGTCCCACATCTCGCGCGCGGTTGACCGGGCTGCTCTGGCCCGGCACTGAGGAGACGCCAGCCCGGAACAACCTCGTTCACCTGCTGCGCCGCACACACAAGGCGTATGGCGAGGAACTGGTGCAGGGTCAGGAAATGCTGACCCTGAGTCAGGCAGTGCACTGTAACAACTCATGGATCACGGGAAAACCGGACACCGCGGTGCAGGTCAGTCAGGTGTCCATGAACACCCTGCTCGATGGGGTGGACTATGACGACCTGCCGGACCTGGCCGACTGGCTGCTTGCCGAGCGCGAGCGTTTTGAGGCCTCACGCCTTCAGGCCTTCCAGCGGCAGATCCAGCATCTGGAAGAGACAGGTGAGATCGTGGAAGCGACTCTGCTGGCAGAGAGGCTTGTCGAAACCGACCCGCTCTCAGAAGACGGCTGGAGGCGCCTGATGCGGCTGCGCTACCAGGCGGGCGACCGGCCGGCGGCCCTCAAGGCCTACCGCCGCTGTAAGGACATCCTGCGCCGCGACCTGGGGGTGGAGCCCTCGGCAGCCAGCCGGGACCTGGCCCGCGCTATCGACCTGGGCACCGTCGACGTGGCGCCCACCCGGAGGCGCCTGCCGCTCGCAGTGCTGCGGCCACCGCGGCTGATTGCCCGGGACGACGCCTGGGCTCTGATGGAAGAGGCCTGGGCCGCCGGCCGGCAGATCTTCATCACTGGTGACCCTGGCTCGGGCAAAACGCGGCTGGCTCAGGACTTCCTGCGCGGCAAAGGAACCTGGCTGTACTTGCCGGGCCGACCCGGCGATCAGGATGTACCTTTTGCCAGCGCAGCGCGCAATGCCCGCGCCCGGCTGGCGGCAGCCCCCCACGTGACGCTGCCCGGCTGGGTCCGGCGGGAGCTGTCGCGGCTGCTGCCCGAACTGCACGGGGACCAGGACCTCCCGCCGCTGACCGCTGAATCCGACCGGCACACATTTTTCCTGGCCCACCTGGAAATGACGCGACTCACGGCACCCGGCTTCGCCGCCACCCTCAACGACGACGTGCAGTACTACGATCCAGCCACCACTGAACTCGGGGCGTTCATGTTCTCGCATGCCCTGTCCCAGGAAGGACAGGGGAACTTTCCACGCTTCATTTCGGTCTACCGGCGGGGAGAACTGCGGCCAGCACAGCAGGCCACGGTCGAGCGGATGGTCAATGCGGGCCTGGCGGTCCGCATCGAGCTGACACCGCTGGACAGGGAGGCCATCGGCACGCTGCTCAGCGACCTTCAGCTTCCGCCGCCACGCAGCGGCGAGCATATGCCGAAAGAAATCCTGGTCGAGCGCTTGTACCACGCGACCGGAGGCAATCCTCAGTTCGTGCTGGAGACCATGCGGCACATCGTCGAGACCAGCGAGGCGGGACTTCTTTCGAAACCATCGGGCCTTGCACGAGGCTTTGAGGAGCTGCTCCGGGGGCGCCTGACGCGTCTGTCGGAAAATGCCCTGCACACGGCCCGGGCGGCGGCCGTGCTGCAGGTTGACTTCACCCCCGAACAGATTGCGGAAGTGCTGGGCACGACCCTGCTCGACACGGCAGGGGCCTGGGACGAGCTGGACGCCGCGCAGATCGTGGCCGGTGATAGCTTCAGTCATGACCTGATTGCCGAAGCAGTCCTCTCAGGAACCCCCGAACCGGTGCGCAAGGTCCTGCACCGCGCCGCAGCACGCACACTCGCCGGGCACGGCGCGCCGCCCACCCGCATCGCGCGTCACTGGCAGGAGGGTGGGGACGTGCGCCAGGCTGCTCCCTGGCTGCTGGCCGCCGCCCGCCTCGCCGGCACCCAAGGGCGTCCCACCGAGGCGGCAGACTTCTATGCGCAGGCAGCACACGCCTTTGAGACCACCGGACAGGGCGAACAGGCACAGGTGGCCTGGGAAGAACACGCGCAGCTGGCCCACCCGGAGCAGCCCCCCCGGTAGGCGGCGGGCCCTTTCACAACGCCGAGTGCGCGTTTTGCTACCCTGGAACCACCATGACAGTGCAGGGCCAATGGCAGTTGACGGTGCTTGGTGAGCCCCGACTGGTGGCGCCAGATGGCCGCCAGGTGCGCTGCGAGGGCCGGACCCTGGCCATGCTGACCTATCTGGCGCTGGAAGGCCCTACGCCACGCTCGCGTCTGGCCGGCCTGCTGTGGCCGGATAACACTGAAGCGGTATCGCGCAACAACCTGGTGCAGCTGCTGCGCCGTTTTGCCCAGAGCTGCCGGGCAGAGCTGGTTCACGCGCAGGAACCGCTCGCGCTGGCCCCAACCGTGCAGGTGGACCTGGAGCCGTTGCTGGCACTGCCCCAGTCAGACCAGGCGGACGGAGACGTGCTGGACGGGACGCTGCTGCAGGGCGTGTCGCTGGATATTCCCGAGTTCGAGGAGTGGCTGGGTGCCGAACGCGAGCGCCTGGACGCCCTGCGCGTCCGCCGACTGGCCCAGGCCGCCCAGCACTGCGAGAATCAGGGTGAGTGGGCCGCAGCCACCCGACTTATCCAGCGCCTGTTACAGCTTGACCCGCTCTCCGAAGACGCCTGGCGCCGGTTGATGAGGCTGCACTACCTGAGCGGCGATCCTGCGGCGGCCCTCGCGGCCTACGGGCAGTGCGCCGAAGTTCTGCGCGCGGACCTACAGGTTGAGCCGCTGCCGGAAACGCAGGCCCTGGCCGCAGATATTGCGCGTGGTGGCGTGCTGCCTGCCGCCATGCCACCACGTCCGCTGGTGCCGGTCAGCGTGCTGCGGCCACCGGTGCTGGTTGGGCGTGAGGACGCCTGGAGGCGCATGGAAGAGGCCTGGGCGCAGGGTCAGCTGATCTTTGTCAGCGGTGAGCCGGGCATGGGCAAAACGCGTCTGATCGCCGATTTTGCCGCTTCCAAGGGGCGAGTGCTGGCGCTCGAGGGCAGGCCCGGAGACGACTTTGCTCCGTTTACCGCCACGGCCCGCAACATCCGCCGGATTCTCAGGGCCAATCCTGGCCTGGAGCTTGGCAGTACGGTGAGAGAGGTGTTGAGCCCGCTGGTGCCCGAACTGGGTGAGGCCCACGCGCCGCGTCCCCAGCTTGACGGGCGGCTGCTTGAGGCAGTCGGGCATGTCTTCGGGCTGGGCCTGCGTGACGTGGACGTACTGACGGTGGACGACATGCAGTACTGCGACCTCGCCACCATCGAGGCTGGCTTTCTGCTGTTCGGCTCTGCCTTTCCGCTGGGAGGAAGCAGCGGCATCCCCCACGTGATCTGCGCCCACCGCAGCGGCGAGATGACGCCCGACGGCGAGGCGTTCATCCGCCGTCAGGTGGCCGAGGGCAAAGCCGTTCTGATCGAGTTGCAGGCGCTGGACGAAGGCTTTGTGCGGCGCCTGGTCGACGAACTCGCCGTCCCGGATCTGGCTGCGCTTTCGCCGCGACTGGCTCAGTTCACAGGCGGCAACCCGCAGTTTCTGCTTGAAACGGTCCGGCACCTGATTGAAAAGGACGGCCTGCGCAGCGTGACCGGCCGTTTGCCCCTGCCTCCCAAGGTTGCCGAGGTGCTGACGCGCCGCCTGCAGGGCCTGTCCACTGGAGCCCTGCAGGCGGCGCGGGCTGCGGCTGTCCTGCAAAGCGACTATACCTTCGACCTCGTGGCCGAAGTGCTGGGCGCGCCACTGCTGACGGCCGCGGACGCCTGGGCCGAGCTTGAAGCCGCGCACATCATGCATGGAGACCGGTTCAGCCATGATCTTGTCTACGAGGCGGTCGCGGCCGGTATGCCGGCAGCTGTTGGGCGCCTGCTTCACCGCAGCGCCGCACGGGTACTCTCGGGGCACGGCGTACCGGCTGGTCGTGTGGCCCGTCACTGGCTCAGCGGTGGTGACCCGGCCCGTGCGGCGCCCCTGCTGCTGGAAGCGGCCGGTGAGGCTGCGGCAACCGGCCGGTTGCGTGAAGCGGACGACCTATACAGTCTGGCGGTCTCGGCATTGACGACCACTGGCGATCAGGAGGGCGTGCGTCAGGTCCAGATGCTGCGGGCGACTCTGAACATGACGCCCGCAGTGCTCCAGGGCGAGCCGCCGCTGCCTCCATCTGTCTGAGGCTTTACAGGTCGGCTCCCGGTCCGGGCCTGCGCCGGGCGATGAACCGCTCTTCCAGTCCGGCATAGGTCAGGCCGCCCAGGAGCCCAAGCACAGCAAAGGAAAGACTGGTGGTGATCAGGACCAGCACGCCACCTCCCAGCACACAGGTCAGAACCGACCAGAGGCGGTGGACCCGCCCGGCCAGGGCGGCCACGGGGGCCACCAGCACCCCGAACATCAGGGCCGCAGGCAGACCGAAGGCCAGCGCCAGGGCAAACACACCCACCCAGCCATACGGCGCGTCCCGCCAGGCCTGCGCTCCATCAATAACCAGCGACACCACGACCAGGACGGTGGCTGTCGTCAACGAAACCAGCACGGCAGCAAGCAGCGCCAGCCCTATACGGCGCAGGGCACTTGCCACGGCGCCTACAAGGGCTGCCCGGCCGCGGCCACCGGTCATCGCGGTCCACATGCCACACCTGTGGCGCCCGCTACGCGGTGCACCACTTTGCCACTCACGGTGTCCTTCACGATCAAGGCGTGGGCCCCGGGGGCGGGCGTGAAGTCATTTGCGCGGGTCAGGTCCTGTGGGCGGGGGTAGGCCACACTCAGGGCAACGTGCCGGGAATCGGCCAGCCAGCACGCGCTGTCCAGGACACTGAGCCTGCCTTTCCCCGCGTCCACCCTGACCAGCTCGCGCAGCTGCCTTGAGGCCGAGTCAGCGGTGTAGACCAGCGTCTGTACCTCCATATTGCTGACATGACGGGTCAGGACAATCAGCAGGCGCTTTCCGTCCGGTGACGGACGCACGTCCTGCACGATGCCCGAGAAGGTCCCGAGCCAGCCCAGGGCCCGCACCCTGACGTTCGTCACCTCCACCTCGAAAATGGCCGAGGTCGTGGAGCCGGCACTTCCCACGCCCCATCCGACATTCGAGGCGAAGTACACTCGGCGGCCGTCCGGCGTCACCCTGGGTATGGAGACCGTCCAGTTCATTTCGTTGGCCTGCGTGCGGGGGTCAAGCTGAGCCAGGAACTGGCTCAGGCCAGTCTGCGGCTGCGTTCTCAGCGCTGCCATCAGGGGACCGGTCTCACGCACACTGAAGAGCTCCGTGCCGGGCCGGGCACCTGGGCCGTAGAGCAGAACGCCGGGTTCGTCAGGTGAGCGCAGGGTGCCGGGCGCGGCGGTGACGTCGCCGTCCTGCGACGTGCTCTGGTACCCCGGTGTCTGGTTCGGAATAAAGCGTTTGCGGTGGACCAGGTCCCAGGCGACGGTGCCCGCGTCCGTGCCCGCAATCAGGTTGCGCCCGTCGCCCTCCCATGTCAGCCAGCGGGCACGCACCGTTTTCAGGGCAGAATCAGGCACCAGACGGTCCAGCGGCTGACTGACCGTGTAGGGCCGCTGGCTCAGAAACGGCCTCAGGGATGGAAGTTGCGCTGCCGGGGCGCCGGAGGTTGATGAAGCAGCCATGAACGCGACCGCTCCGCTGGTCGGTGACACGGCGAGCAGACGAGCACCAGCAGAGTCCGGAATCTGCCGGGCTCCCTTTCCGGGCTGGACCTCGACCCAGGCGGCACCAGCCCTGAGGTACGCCAGAGTGCCCAGTGGGGCGGCCTGCGCGCCGAAGGACATCAGCATGACGAATGCCAGCAGCCGGCACTTCACTGCAGCCTCCACGACACGCAAAAGGCATTTGGTCCAGCGCGACGAATGTACGTCCGGCGAACAGGTTGTCCCTCGGGCCGGTCACCGGGCGTCCTGACACGGCACCCGACCGGACCCCAGGACATCCAGCTTCGCAACTCCTGGGCCAGAAGGGGCAATGGAAGAAGGTCCAGTTCCGGGCACAGGTCGAGCACCACCCGCAGAAGGTCATTGAGTTGAGTCCCTTGTCGCCGCATAGCCGCGACGACCGCCGGGTCCCTGGCCACGAGCCGTGCCCGGTCACTCAGAACGTCGTAGGCATGGGCTGTGGCGCATGCTTCACGCCTGCCAGGACCTGCTGTGCTGGTCGCCATTGAAGTCATGGCTGCAGGGTAGAAAACCCAGGGTGATTGTAGGATGACACAGGACGTAGCCAGCAGCCTGGGGCCTTCCGCACGCTTCAGGGTCGCATGAACTCCATATACAGGTGGTCAAGGCAATCGTCGAGGCTCGTGAAGTAACGCCGCTCGCCGCTGGTGCCCTCACGAACCGACGCCCGCCAGACCTCAGCCTCAGAGGAACCCTCGCGCCAGATGCGCATGACGTATACACGCCCATCCGGCGCGGCGGTAATGTCCCTGCCGTCTACGTGGTCCATCCCTTCTCCTTTCATCGTCCTGGCCCTCGTCCGTTCATGGTGGTTCAACCTACCTAGACGCTGGTGGCAGGAGAATGACAGGTTGATCCCGCCAGCACTGCACGCCATGTGCCTCCGCTTGTGATGCGCTGTCGCAAGCCATGCGAATCCTCCACGCGGCTCCGGCTCCCCATCCCGGAGGAACGCCGCGACCTGACTTCGGACCTGCTGTCATCCCATGCCTTGACGCCCTTTCTACGGTAATCGGGCACCGGGATCCACAGCTCATGCGTGGTCGGTGCATCTCAAACTGGGGCCGTTCTTCCAAGAGCCAGGACCGGCCAGACGCCGATCCTGACCCTGTGTCCTGGTTCTGGGTTTTAGTCCTCTGGCCTGCCCCAGAACCTCCCGCCGACCCGCAAAGGAGCAAAGAATGCGCAGTTCCATCCTTCTGGCAACCCGATGGACCCTGATGGCCGCCAGCCTCGTGCTTGGAGGCTGTGGCACCCTGCCAGCCAGCCCGTCCAGCCCTGCGCCCGACCCGGCTGCGTCCCAGCTGGTCCTGACCACCGACACCCTGCTGCTAACGCGCCCGGGCGAGCAGACCACGGTGCGCGCACAGGCGTTCAACTTCAGCAACGAGCCGGTCACTGCCGCAGTCCGCTGGAGCAGTTCCAACCCCAACATTCCTGTGGACGCCCAGGGACGGGTGACCGCCAACGTACCCTCCGGGTCAACGGTGATTACGGCCGAGAGTGGTCCAGCGCGTGCCAGTGTCCTGGTCGCCGTGGCCCGGACACCTGAAGGGGCCGTGACCATCACGGACGAAAACCTTGCCGCCCCCATCACGCCTGCCGACGCGAATGCTTCTTTCGGGCTGGGGTTCCGCTATACCGTGCCGCTGAAAAATCCTCCGGCGATCAAACCCGGTCAGGTGCTGATCAACCGTGGGCGCACACCCGTCGCCGGACGCGTGGTGCAGGTGCAGGGTGACACCGTTACGCTGGAAGTCATTCCCCTGGACGAGGTGCTGCCTGACATCGACATCAAGGCGCAGCTTCCGGTGGCCATGACGCCCGACGCCCTGTCACAGGAGATGCGCAACGCATTTGACGTGACACATCTGCCCGGCGGCAGGGTCAAGTTCACACAGAAACAGAGCAGTGTTCTGCGCAGCGGCGGCCTGCGCACCCTGAAATCCGAATATAACCTGGGGCCGTTCCAGTGTGAATCGGACGGCGACGCGATTGCGATGGACCTCAGCAAGACCGAATTCATCCTGACGCCGGACCTCAAGGTAGACGTGGAGTGGACCAATGAGCGGCGCAAGGTCGTAGTGCGCGGACAGCCCACCGTCTCCATGGAGGTCAAGCCCACCGTGAGCGCCACCCTGACCGGAAAGATCGGATGCCGCCTGACGCTGGCCAGGCCGGTCGTTCCTCTGCCCGGCCCACTGGGGCTGTTTCTGGGGGCCTCGGTTCCCATTGGTGTGGGTCTGGAGTTCGAGGGCAAGCTGCCGGCCGTGGGGTTCGGCATCGAGACGAAGGCTGAGGTCGGCCTGAAGTACGCGCTCGGCATCGACTGCCGCCAGACATGCTCGAACGTGGCCGAGGCTGACCCCATTGCCAGCGGCAACATCACGCCGAAACTGCCGGAACTACCCACGGGGTTTGTGCCGGAAGTCAGCGGGTACTCGTTCCTGTTCGCCAAGCTGGAATTCGGTGCGCACGCCTCCGAACGCCTGCGGGTCGAATCGCTGGAGGCGCAGGGCGGCATGAAGCTAGAAACCAAACTGGCCACCGATGCGCATCAGGCTGAGCACAAGCCCGTGGCCGCGGAATACAGGCTGGTCTTCGAGGGCGTTCTGGGATCTGGGAAGGACTTCGAGGAATTCCTGGATATGGTCAAGGTCACCACCGCGAAGATTGAGATCAAGCCCAGAAAGGAACTGGCGTGGTCTCCAACCGGAACCGTCACGCTGGAGAACCCCAGCTACAAGAAAGGCGACGTGGTGATCTTCCGTCTGGCGCTGGACCCCAACAAAGTGAACTTCCCGCTTCTTCGCCAGAACATCAAGGGCTTCCGCATCTACCTGGGCGAGGGCTCGACCCCCAAGTGGCGCATGCTGACCGATTTTCCGGTGATTAGTAGCAACAGTCAGTACACCATTCACTGGACGGCAGACAAGGACAGCGTTCCGGGTCAGGAGTTCGTGATCTTCGCCGATACAGAGGCAGTCCCCCTGCCGGGCATCAAGATCGGGTACGCGGCGCTGCCGAACCCCACGAAAGGTTGGTCTGGGACCATCACGGTCACCGAAAGCCTGTCCAGAACTGGTCCGGCCGACGTCAGCCACCCAGACCGCGGCACCTACAAGAGCACGTTCAATCAGCGTGACGAGTACACCGTATCGGGCATTGAGGTGGAGTACGACAATGAGGTGCGCTTGCTGACCAAAGGCCTTCATGCCGTGCAAAGCACTTCTGAACTCCGTATGGATTACAGCGTCCTGTGCATCAAGTGGCCACCTTACGAGGAACGCAAGATCCATTACAAGGAAACTGACGACTACAGTGCGTTCGGCAACGTGCAGACCGCTGACAACCTGATCTACCTGCACCTGAAGCTTGACGGCACCTACAAGCTGACCAACCTGCATTACCGGGAAAAGGTCGGCACCGTCCCGGGCCAGGGCAACGACACCTTTTCCAGGCACGACGAATGCACGGGCCAGAAGAGCAACGACGCCGATTCCTACACCGACCGCATGAATGTGAGGCTGGACGGCTTTGACCTGACCGGTCAGGAGGACCTGAGCACCGGTGTGTTCACTGGTTCATTTACCGACGAGACCATCACCGACAGCAAGATATGGAAGCGCACCATCACCCACCTGCCCGAACCAGCACCGCTGCTTAACGCTTCCCTTCCGTTTCTCTCCCTCATGGCTTGGCCCCCGGCGACGGGGGACATTCTTTTTTAGAACGGCAGCCGGGAAAGGAGATAACCCGGCTTAATGACGCTCGCGTTCAATTCAGGGCGGCCCTCACTACGCTGAGCCGGAACGGAGGAACACATGACGGATGAACACACCAGAACCGATCAGCCCGCCTCGACCTTCCAGGACCAGCAGACAAGGACACCCGAGCAGTCCGCCCCAGATGTCGAGGAAGCCGTAGACGAAAGTGGAGCGAGCGCTGGTGGCGGCGCCCTGAGCGGGTCCGCCAGCCAACCGGGCCTGCATGGCGTGGAAGACGAACTGGCGGAAGCCGGGCAGCCCGCTCGCACACCCGCCCTCGATCCCGATGCTGACGGCGAACTGGCGGCCAGACTGGTCGACACAGACGGCGACGGAACTGCTGATGATGCCGTGGTCAATGCGCCGGAAGCTCCGTAACGCAGCTCCCCACACTGACGCCTCTATCCTGAGATCAGTTTCTATCCAGTTCCAGGGCTGCCGGCCCAGACCCGGGCCATGACCCTGTCCATCCGTCAGGTTTCCTGATTTCAGGAAGTGATGCCCTGAAGCCCTTCCAGGTCCGTTCCGGACGCACCCCAAAGGAGTTCCGTCATGCGTGAAGCAGTTATTGTCTCTACCGCCCGCACCCCTATCGGCAAAGCCTACCGGGGGGCCTTCAATGCCACCCCTTCTCCGACCCTTGCCGCCCACGCCATCCGGGCGGCGGTCGAGCGCTCTGGCGTGCAGCCGGCCGAAATCGACGACTGCGTCATCGGCGCGGCGCTGCAGCAGGGCGTGCAGACCACGATTGGCCGCAATGCGGCGCTGCGTGCCGGACTGGGGGTCGGTGTGGCCGGCATGTCGATTGACCGCCAGTGCGCCAGCGGTCTGATGTCGATTGCCACCGCTGCCAAGCAGATCATCGTGGACCGCATGGACGTGTGTGTCGCCGGGGGCGTCGAGTCGATCTCGCTGGTCCAGACTCCGGAAATGCGGGTGGGCCCGGACCCTGAACTGCTTTCCATGCACAACGGCGTCTATATGCCCATGATCGACACGGCTGAGGTGGTCGGCCAGCGTTACGGCGTCAGCCGGCAGCGCTGCGACGAGTATGCCCTGCGCTCGCAGCAGCGCACCGCCCAGGCACAGGCCGAGGGCCGGTTTGACGACGAGATCATTCCGGTCACGACCCGTATGGCCGTGCAGAACAAGGAAACTGGCGAAGTCACGATGAAGGACATCACAATCAGCCGGGATGAGGGCAACCGGCCCGATACCACACTCGAAGGGCTTCAGTCCCTCAAGCCGGTTCGCGGCCAGGAAAACCAGATCACTGCCGGCAATGCCAGCCAGCTGTCTGACGGCGCCGCAGCCTGCGTGGTCATGGAAGCCGGTCTTGCAGAGACCCGGGGCCTGAAGCCGCTGGGCCGGTACATGGGCATGGCCGTGGCAGGGACCGAACCTGACGAGATGGGCATCGGCCCGGTCTTCGCGGTGCCGAAACTGCTTGGCCGCTTCGGGCTCGCGGTTGACGATATCGGCCTGTGGGAACTGAACGAGGCTTTTGCTGTGCAGGTGCTGTACTGTCAGGACCGGCTGGAAATACCAGACGACCGGCTCAACGTGAACGGTGGCGCCATTTCCATCGGTCATCCGTATGGCATGAGCGGGGCCCGTCTGGTGGGCCACGCCCTGCTGGAAGGTAAGCGCCGGGGCGTTCAGTATGTCGTGGCCACCATGTGCGTCGGTGGTGGCATGGGCGCTGCCGGCCTGTTCGAAGTGCTGTAATTCGCGGCTGACAACACAGATCCGGCTGGCCATTCACTGCCAGCCGGATCTGCTTTGAACGCCGCATGAATGGCAGCACTCTTTCCACGCCGGACAACCTTGCCTTACACGAACCGGTCGATGACGGTCACGCCCCGTTCCAGGAACCGGTCCATGTTCACCAGTACGTCAATGGACTGCCCCAGTGTGACCCGCTGCCCAAGCAACTGCCCGGGTCGCAGGGTGCCCCGGCTGATCATGGCCAGCATCTCGGGGTAGGCATGGGCCTGCATACCATGGCTGCCGTACAGCTCCAGTTCACGCGCGATCACCCGGTCCATCGGAATGGCGGGCCGGCTCTGCTCGGCCAGCAGCAGGCCCACCTGCACGTGGCGCCCCCGCGTCCTGAGGTTCGCGATGGAGTTCACGCAGGTCTCCGGATGCCCCAGGGCGTCCAGAGACACGTGCACGCCCCCACCCGTCGAATCCCGGACCGCCCCGGCGACATCCGGGGTCAGGCGGCTGTTGATCAGGATGTCCGCTCCCAGCTGTCCGGCAAACCGGAGCTTCTCGTCGTCGATGTCCACCGCCACCACGCCGGCACCCAGGGCCTTGGCAATCATGATGGCCGACAGACCCACGCCGCCGCAGCCGTGGACCGCCACCCATTCGCCGGCCCGGACACGCCCCTGATGCACCACGGCCCGGAAGGAGGTGGCGAAGCGGCACCCGAGGCTGGCGGCCGTCACGAAATCCAGATCGTCTGGCAGGGCCACCAGGTTCTGCTCGGCATGGTGCAGGGCCACGTACTGAGCAAATGAGCCCCAGTGCGTGAAACCGGGCTGAAACTGGCGGTCGCACACCTGCTGGTTTCCGGACTGACATTCGTGGCAGCGCCCGCAGCCGGAGACGAACGGCACGGTGACGCGGTCGCCTGCAGTCCATTTGCGGATGTTCCTACCCACAGCGACCACAGTCCCCGCGAGTTCATGGCCAGGAACATGTGGCAGGGTGATGTCCGGGTCATGCCCCACCCACCCGTGCCAGTCGCTGCGGCACACGCCGGTGGCCTCCACCTGCACCACCACGCCATCTTCCGTGGGAACGGGATCCGGGACCGTGGTGAGCTCAGGGCGAACGTTGAACGCGTGAACCATGACGGCCTTCATGGAGCAACTGTAGCGGGCACCTGGACCCCGGACGTGGAAACGTAAACGGCGGGCAGGTGTGTGTCAGATTCTTTCCAACATCTACCTGCCCTTCTCCGCTGCTTTCTTCAGAACTTCCCGGCGGCAAACTCGGCCATCACCCGTGGCGCGCTGCTGTCGAAGCCCACTAAGTCGAGCATTCCCGCGTCCGCCGGGTCAGCGATGGTAAAGCGCGTCGCCGTCATTCCGACCACGATCAGCCGCGCCCCGATCCCCATCTTCTGCCGGTACTGCTGCAGGGCCACCGCGGGATGAACCGCTCCCGCCCAGGTCTCGTTGTCGGTATAGACCACGAACACGTCGGCTTCGACCTTGTTGCGGGCCGCCCACAGCATCGGCAGGGCGCAGTCGGTGCCGCCCATCGGGACCGCTCGCATGGCGCCGACCGCGTCGTCCAGGCGCGTCCGTGCCGAGAAGGTCAGGGGTGTCAGGCCCGGCTCTCCCCCGCCCCACTGTCCGCCGTAGCCGCCCACGGCGGCCGAGAAGGCGAGCGCGGTGTATTGGGGCTCGGTCCGCGCGGTGACCAGGCTCATCGCCGCCGCCCCCAGACGCGGGGTCAGACCCGGTACCCCAGCGATCAGACCCGCGTCCATGGAACCCGACACATCCAGGCCCAGCACGAAGCGCTTGCCAGCCGGTTCCACGGCACCGAAGGCCAGCAGGAAGGCCCGGTCCAGCGCGTCCACGATCTGCGGCACCACCGCCCACTGGCCGCTGCCGCGCACGCCACGGCCCTCGCGGTAGACCAGCAGTGCCTTGAGCACGTCGATCGGGTGGATGCGGCCCCGGCGCAGCGCCTGTTCGTTCGTCACGCGGTCCACCACCCCGGTGATCACGTCCCAGTTGCCGGGCACCAGCAGGCCCACACGCGCCAGGTTGCCGAGGTTGCGCAGGGTCCACGTGACGCCGTTGGTCTCCAGGGCCATCCGGTAGACCTCCGCTCCGCGAACATGGGTCGGCACGGCCTCGATCGGCAGGCGGTACTCCCGCATCAGCCCCGCAGCGTCCCCGTCGCTGGTCGCCTTCAAGGCCAGCACGTGGCCCTGGAGCAGCCGCAGTGCCTCGCCGGTGGCCTCGCCTTCGGCCAGCACCCCATCCACCATGAATTTGAACACGGCGTTGCGGTCGGCCTCATCGGTCTTCGGGTGGGCCAGACGCAGCGCGTCGGCATGCGTCCAGCCGTCACGGGCCTTGTACTTCACGGCCCACAGGGCCAGCTTCTCGACCGGCGTGCTCAGGTAGATGCTGGCGACCCCTGCGCGGGTCAGGCGCCCCCAGCCCCCGAAGGTCTGCAGGAAAGCCAGAAAGTGAAACAGGTGCGTGCCGGTGCGGGCCACCAGCGGCAGCGCGTTCCAGGCGGCCTTCCGGGCCTCCAGGTCACCGAGCTTGGCCACGGCGGCCAGGGCGACCAGCGCCGGATCGGCCTTGGGAGCACGGTTGCGCTGCGCCACGTCGAGAATCAGCTCGACGGCCCGCACGCCGTGTTCACGGACGAACCGGATCACGAACTCGGTTTCCAGCTTCGTTTGCGTCCCCTCGGAGGCATAGAAGGTTCCGCCTTCCGTACCCAGAATCAGGAAGCGCACAAAACGCGTCTCGTCGCTCACCTCGAATGCGTAGCCGCCGGCGTTGTTGCGCAGCTGATCGGTGCGGCCAGGAAGCGGCTGACGCTGATGAACGTGCGCAGGCGAAAGGGTCTTCAGGTAGTTCTTCATATGACGGCCCTCCTTTGGTGGGCGAGGTTGCCGAGCGGACGTAACCGCAAGCAGCTGCAATCGAGAGGTGGCGAGGAGTCGAGGGCTGAGAGCCTTCGTGCAGCGGCCTGGAAGACAAAAGGGGCCGAAGGGCCCTGCCCGCCAGGTCGGGCGACCACCCCGTAAGGCTAGGAACGGGTGGGATTTGAACCCACGAGCTCGAACGAGCGAATGATCCGGTAACCCTCGGACAGTCGGCCGGAAAGGGCAAGTGGTTGCCAAGGGAAGCCGTGCATGGACGGCGTCATTTGCGTTTGACCATCTCCGCCACCGTTCCCAGGTGGTGTGCTGCCGCAGTGCGGCGGTGGTGGGGCGGGCTGGACTCGAACCAGCGACCCGGCCATCCAAAGTGGTAACCCTCAAGCTTCGGCCCATCAGGCAAGGGATGCCGAGGGAGTTTTCCTGCTCTACCAACTGAGCTACCGCCCCACGTTTAAATGCGCCCGGTGAGATTCGAACCTCAAATCGACTCCGGTTGAACCGTTCCAACGGAACGGGAAACCCGAACAGAGTGAGCAGGAAGAAACCGGGCTCCGGGCGTGGAGTGCATAGGTCGGTGCACTTCTGACCTGTGCACGGAACAGACGGAATCCGCCTTACACTGCCGCGGTTCTAAGCCGCGTTCCTCTGCCAAGTTGGGATACAGGCGCGTAAAGCAGGTTGAAGGACTTGCACCTCCATTTCCGGTGTGGCACACCGGCGTCTTGCTGTTGGACGAAACCTGCAGGAGAAGGGTCAGCCAGCACCGCTCAGGTGTAGCCAGGGTGGCTGCTTTGATATGCTGATCTGCAAACTGAGTGTGAAAGAACGCTGGACAAGGAATGCTCACGGGCTGGCCTGACGGCCGGAGGATTCGAACCTCTGACGTCCCGGGTGCGGGATGTCATTACCAATGTCGAGAACCGTGAGCGAGCGGCCCAGCGCAGGAATGTGAGGCCAACGGGCAAGGGACGTTCAGGATCGGCGCCGCCTCTGCGGAGGGATTCGAACCCTCATCGTCCTCGGGGGACGCTCCTGCGCCATTGCCGGTGAGATAATCCTGAAACTTCGGCCCGAAGGCACAAGAGGCGAATGGATCCGTGGAAGTGGCGGCCTCGAAGGGAATTGAACCCTCATCTCCCGGGAGACAGCCGGGTGTCCTGGCCATTGAACGACAAGGCCTTGAAAAAGCTCAGGGCAAGGGGCGACTGACGTGCCGTGAAGGCTCGATGGACAGTCGAGGTAACCGTCAGTCTTCGGCCCGGAGCGGATGGTGGGCAGAGGAGGACTTGCACCTCCGCGGGGATGAACCGCACGATTTACAGTCGTGTGCCTTCGCTGCTCGGCCACCTGCCCATGGGGTGAATGCTGGGAATCGAACCCGAGATCTCCGCGTCCACAATGCGGCGCCGTTGCCTTTGAACGACAATCACCATAAGAAGCCCGGCGAGCTTTCAGGCATGCCGGGCTGATGCTGGCGCTACCGTCAGGAATCTCGTGTGTTCGAGGGTATGTGGCCTGGGTAAGCCCGGGCACCGTCGTGACAACCGCCGAAGTGCAGGCTGAGCCTGAAAGGCCCGTTTGCCTGGAATCCGGTATGTCGCATCTGGTTGGTCACGTCAATCACCTCCCCAGGAGTGTACCGGCCGCTCCAGGAGGCAGCATCCGGGAAACGGCTTAACCTGCGAGTAGGCCAATCAGGCAGAGAGTACGGCGTAGAAGAAGCGGGCGCCTTCAGGGCCCTGCACAGTCCGGGATCAGGTTGCAGCCGGGAAGCCGGAGGTCACGTGTACCGGGCGCCCGATAACCACTGCGCAGGTGCCAGCAGTGCCCGACATCTTCGACGGCAGCCCTCCGGGACATGTACCCTCCAGAGCATGCTGGCCTCCGTGCGGTTCCATCTGCGGCGCTTGCGACTGTTCCTGAAAGGCTATGGGCGGTCGCTGCTGAAGCTCTTTTTTGGGCTTCTCTTCCCGTTCCTGGCCTTTATCGCTATTGCCGCAGACGTCTATGAGCACGACCCTTTCACGTTCGAAAAGCCGCTGATGCTGGCCATCCATGCCTACAGCACCGAACCTCTGAACCGACTGGCTGCCGGACTTTCCGAGTTCGGGAACACACCCGGCATGTTGCCGGTTACCCTTCTCCTGGCCGGCTGCCTGTATGTCCTGCAACCCAGAGCAACGTACTTTCTGCTGCTTGCGCTGGCGGGCTCGGTGGTGTTCCATGCCGTGCTCAAAAAGGTGTTTGACCGTCCCCGGCCGACCTACTGGACACCGATCGCGCCGGAGGCGGATTTCTCGTTTCCCAGTGGGCATGCCATGTTTGCCACCTCACTTGCTCTGGCGATGATCCTGCTGAGCTGGCCGACCCGCTGGCGCCCGCTGATGCTGGGCCTGGGCGTCATTTATGTCCTGACCATGATGTGGTCACGTGTGTACAGTGGCGTGCATTACCCGACCGATGTGGTGGCGGGAGCCCTGGTGGGTCTGGTCTGGGTAGGCATGCTTGACCGCCTGCTTCAAGGTCACCGGTTGCTGAAGCGCACCCAGCCGATTGCTGCTGACTCGCCCTTACCTTTGGATAAGCCCTGACAGCCCAATGTCCAGAACTGGACCGCGAATGCTGCGGCCCTACCGTGGAATTCCAGGATGAAAGCAGCGTCCAGCACATCCCCGCAACTGAGCCTTGACCACAAAAGGAATTCCGTGCCCGGGCTGAGGCGAGGGCAATGCTCCGGGTCTCCCAGGAGGAGTACAGTTGAGAGGAGCCACAGGCTCTCGATAAGGAGGTCGTATGAGGCATCGTCACCTCGCCGGACTCGTTTTTGCCGCAGGCATTGCACTGGGCAGCCATGCTGTCGCCCAGAGCAGCAACGCGAGCAACATGGGCACCTGTTCCCGCGCTTTCGCGCAGGTGGGCGCCCGGCCCCTGTTCAACGACATCATGCGCGGGATCGCCACCATGAATGGAGTGCCTATGGGCGCTGTCGTTTCCTACCTGGCCCACGGAGACGGCAATTGCCGGGACTGAGCAGGTCCTGAACAGCTGCATTTTCAGTGGGTTAAGCAGGTGGGATTGAATACGTGTTCTGGGGACATCAGCGTCCTGGCAGTGAATCAGTTGCGCGCATCAGGCAAAAGCGAAACGTCCGCCTTTCGGCGGACTTTCTTTGTGACGTGCCCAAAGGGGTTCGAACCCGTGGCCATCTGATCCGTAGGTGCAAGCTCCCTGAAGTCCCTGGTGTCCGTTGAAGCCCCCGGATACCGTAAACTCCGTCTTAAAGTCCCTTCCCAGGTCTACCGGCTGTCCATTGACCGCCCACAATCGCCCCTGGTATCCACCCTGAATAAGGCGCGTGCCAGGCACACCCGTTCAGCCTGAGCCAGCCGCATCAGCCTGTCCTAGCAACTTGCCATAACTGCTTTCTGGAACCCAGCAGTTGCCGGCAACGAAAGCAGGCTCACTTTGTTGACAAGTTTTATCAACGAACGTAGCTTGAGTCAGATTTCCAGGAGGATTCCATGCACCTTGCCCGCTTTCCACGGCGTCAGTACACGGCGCATCCCACGCCGATCGAGAAACTCGAGCGCCTCAGCGCCTTTCTCGGCGGCCCCGACATCTACGTCAAGCGCGACGACCTGACCGGCCTGACCGGGGGCGGCAACAAAACGCGCAAACTGGAATTTCTGGTGGCCGACGCCCTCGCGCGGGGCGCCGACACCCTCATCACCGTCGGGGCCGTTCAGTCCAACCACTGCCGCCTGACCCTGGCGGCCGCCGTGAAAGAAGGCCTTCAGTGCCGGCTGGTGCTTGAACAGCGCGTGCCGGGCAGCTACCACGAAGACGCCAGCGGCAACAACCTCCTGTTCCGGCTCCTGGGTGCCGAAAGCATCACGGTGGTGGAGGGCGGCGCCGATCTGGCGGGCGTGATGCAGGGCATCGCCGACGACCTGACCCGGGAAGGCCGTCAGGGCTATGTCATTCCCGGGGGCGGCTCCAACGCCCTCGGAGCGCTGGGGTATGTCGCCTGCGCTGAGGAACTTCTGGGGCAGGCCTACCAGATGGGTCTGGACCTCGATCATGTGGTCTGCGCCAGCGGCAGCGCAGGCACGCATGCTGGCCTGCTGGTCGGTCTGACCGGCAACACCGCCCACCTTCCGCTGACGGGGATCAACGTCCGCCGTGACCGCCAGACGCAGGAAGGCAACGTCCACGCCCTCGCGCAGCAGACCGCCGAGCTTGTGGGCGTGCCGGATATTCCCCGGGAGGCGGTGCGCGCCCTGGACGAGTGGGTGGGTCCTGGCTATTCCCTTCCGACCGCTGAAATGACCGAGGCGGTGCAGCTTCTCGCGCGCCTGGAAGGCATTCTGCTTGACCCCGTGTATACCGGCAAGGCGATGGCGGGACTTATTGGCCTGGTGCGGCGCGGCGAGTTCGAACCGGGGCAGAAGGTACTGTTCGTGCATACCGGGGGGTCGCCCGCGCTGTATGCCTACCAGGACGTGCTGTTCGCATGAGCAGGGCCGTCGGGGTGCTGGGCGGTATGGGACCGGAGGCCACGCTGGACTTCTTCGCCAAGGTCCTGCGCCGCGCCGGAGCCGGGAGCGATCAGGAGCATCTGCGGCTCCTGATCGACAACAATCCTGGCGTACCGGACCGGAATGCCGCTCTGTCCGGCCGGGGCGAGTCCCCTGGCCCGGTGCTGGCGCAGATGGCGCGCGGCCTGCAGGCGTCTGGAGCCGATTTCCTGGTGATGGTGTGCAATACCGCGCACGCCTTTGAGGACGACATCCTGAACGCCACCAGCCTTCCTTTTGTCAGCCTGATCGAGGAGACGCGGGACGCCGTGCTGCGCGAGCGTCCTGCACTGCGGCGGGTCGGTCTGCTTGCCACCAACGCCTGTCTCGACGCGGGCCTGTACCAGTCGGCATTCGCGCCGCACGACGTCAGAACCCTTACCCTGGAAGGCGCCTCGCTGGAGCGCTTCATGGAGCTCCTGTACCGGATCAAGGCGGGAAATACCGGTCCCGACGTGCGCGCCGAGATGCGCTCACTCGCGCTGGAACTGGTGGATGCGGGCGCCGAGGTACTGGTGGCGGGCTGCACCGAGGTGCCGCTGGTGCTCGGCGCGCAGGATGTGCCCGCCCCGCTCGTGAACTCGACCGATGTCCTCGTGGAGCGCACGCTCCAGTACGCCCGCGGCCTCGCGCCGCTTCCTGAAAGAAGTGTGGAAACACCCGCATGATCACCGAACGTTCTGACCTGCTGGCCGCCATCGACCGGATCAATGAGGTGGGCCTGCCCGCTGCGATTACCTTCAACACCCACATCACCGCTCTGGCCATCACGCGCAGTCTGGGACGGCAGGGGATCCCTGTACTCGGCCTGGACCGCGAAGGCGGCGGCCTGGGACAGCGCAGCCGGTACCTCAGCGCCCTGGCTCTGTGCCCGGACGTCGCGGACGGCGGGCGTGAGTTCACCGACTTTCTTCTAGACCTCGGGCCACGCTTCGCGCACAAGCCGGTCCTCTTCCCCACGAACGACGACTGGGTGTTCGCCACGGCGCATCACAGGGCCGAGCTGGAACGCTTCTACCATGTGCCGTTCAGTGGACAGGAGGTCATCGACACGGCCCTGAACAAGACCAGCCTGTACCGGGCCGCCGAGAAGCTGGGCATTCCCATCCCGCAAAGCTGGTATCTGGACGGCGTGCCCCTGGCAGACCTGGCCGCCGGCCCGCACGAACGGGTGCGGGAGGTCGCGGCGCAGGTGCCGTACCCGGTGATCCTGAAGCCCGATGAGTCCCGCGCCTTTTACGAGGCCTTCCGGGCCAAGGTCTTCGTGGTGCACACCCCGGATGAGTTCGCCTCACGTGTGCAGGAAGCGGCGCAGCGGGGCCTTCAGCTGGTCGCCCAGCGCATCGTGCAGACCCGGCCAGGCGGGTTTTACAGCGTCTGCAGCTACCTGGACGCGCAAAGCCGCCCGCGTGGTGTGTTCGTCGGGCGCAAGCTCGAACAGTACCCACCCGACTTCGGAACCTCCTGCCTGGCGGACGCCCGGTTCGTTCCCGAGATCGCCGAGCGGGGCGTGCGGGTGTTGCAGGCCCTGGGCTTTCACGGGATCAGCGAGATCGAGTTCGTGCAGGACCCCGACACGGGCGAGCACCTGCTGCTCGATGTGAACACCCGCAGCTGGAAGTGGATCGGGCTGCCCATCGCCAGTGGCGTCGATCTGCCGGCGCTGGCCTACCGCGACGCCACGGGTGAGGCGTTCGACGCCCCGCAGCAGCGCGATGGCGTGCGGTGGACCTTCCTGCGCGACTACGTGAAGCTGGTCCGTGAGCGGGCAGGCGTCATGCCGCAGGAGCACGTCACCAAGGACGAGTGGCTCAGCCTGATCCGGGGCGAGCGGCCTGCCGGAGGCACGCTGGTAGACGGGATCCTCGACCCGGACGATCCCGAACCCTTCTACGAGGTGCTCAAGGGTGAGCTGTTCGGGTTTCGCTACACCTGCGCCTGCTAGAACCTCTGGTTGCGGCCCGGCGTGGCCGCAGCCAGCCGCGCAACACCCCGGTTCTCCCGGTCCCTCCCACCCCCCGCCGCACTCAGCCAAAAAGAACTCGTCTTTTTGGCAGGCACTTGAAGGAGACGTCATGCGTTTTGGTTACTGGATGCCCATTTTCGGCGGCTGGCTCCGCAACGTGGAGCAGGAGGACATGACCACCGACTGGACATACGTGCGGGACGTGGCCGTGCAATCCGAGCAGCTGGGCTTTGACCTCAGCCTGATCGCGGAACTCAACCTCAACGACATCAAGGGACCTCAGGCGCCGAGCCTGGACGCCTGGACGCTGGCACCCGCCGTGGCCGCCGTGACGCAGAATCTGGAGCTGATGCTGGCGGTGCGCCCGAACTATCACGCTCCAGCCCTGACCGCCAAGGCGATCAGCACGCTCGAAACCATCGCGCCGGGCCGCATCAGCCTGAACGTGGTGAGCAGCTGGTGGGCCGACGAGGCGCGGCAGTACGGGATGCCATTCGATCAGCACGACGACCGCTACACGCGCACCGAGGAGTGGTTGAGCGTCGTGCGCCGACTGCTCACCGAGCCGGTCGTGGACCACGCTGGAGGGTTGTACCAGCTCTCAGGCACGCACCTGGAACCCAAACCGGCCCAGCTGTCCACCGTGTACATGGGCGGCGAGTCGCCCCGTGCCAAGCAGCTCATCTCGGAGAAGTCGGACGCCTACGTCATGCACGGTGACCCTCCGGAAATTATCGCCGCCAAGATTGCCGACATGCGCGCGCGGCGTGAAGCGGCGGGCGGCGTCCCCATGCAGTTCGGGATGGCTGCCTACGTCATCTGCCGTGACACTGAGGAGGAGGCGCAGGCAGAACTGGCACGCATCACCGACGTGAGGCAAAGCCCACAGGCGTATGCGTCGTATCAGGACTTTGTCCGTGGCAGCCAGCTCGAGAGTCAGGTGAGCCTCGAAGAGTACAGCGTCAGCAACCGGGGCCTGCGTCCCCGCCTGATCGGGACCCCGGAGCAGATCGTAGCGCGCATCCGCGAGTACGAAGCAGCGGGCGTGGACCTGCTGCTGCTCCAGTTCAGCCCTCAGCTCGAAGAGATGCAGCGCTTTGGGCAGGACGTGATCCCGCGCTTCCGGACTTGATGGCCCCGTAGCAATCAAGGTGGCGTGGTAAGCCGGGCTGTGGAGAGCTCACCCCGTCGCAGCGTTTCTCTGCGTGTATGACCTCGACTTTGAACCTTTAACTATGTGAAAGCTCTACAGAGTTCCTGAGGTTCCTTGATGTTCCCAGATGCCTTCGACCCCGTTTTTACTGGGCTTTCCCAGCCCAGGTGCTCTCCCTTCATCGTCTAACGACGCCCATGGTCTCCACCTCATATAAGGCACGCGGAAGGCACACCGGGCGATGGGCGTAAAGTAAAATCCACTTTTGGCTGGCCGTAAGATCCAGGACTGGAAAGAGCGGAAGCGGAGTCGAAGCGGTTCGGCGAAACTCATGCTGAAGCAGCACCAGGCGTGACCTACCACGCTTCCCTCAGCAATCTCGACAACGGGACCGGACGTTAGGCTCTTTCGCCTATGGCTTCCCTGAGCCATCCGTATTCTCCTAGGCCCATGTCCGTTCCGCTCTACCCACCGCTCAGCCTCCAGGTCATCACGCCTAGGTTGAAGCTTCACGGCGCCACGGACGACCTGCTCGCCCGGCTTTTTCCCGTCGTTCGTGCTGGCGTGGTTGAGCGGCAACCTTACCCGTTCGACGATCCCATGGCCCTGTACGAGGACAATCCGGTACGTGAACGAAAATGGCTACAGGCTATCTGGCGTGGCGCGGCAACGTTTGCCCGGATTCCTGGCGCCTGTACTTCGTGGTCATGCTGGGCGATCAGCCCGTGGGGATGCAGGATTTAATCGGCGTGAAGTTCGACACCCTCAAGACGGTGACCACTTTTTCCTGGCTGGCCCCAGGTATCCGACGCCAGGGCCTGGGCCGTGAGATGCGTGCGGCCATCCTTCACCTGGCCTTCGAAGGGTTCGGGGCCTTGGAAGCGGCCAGTGAGGCGTTCTTTGACAATGTGGCGTCCAACCGCGTGTCAGAAGTGATGGGTTACCAACCGAACGGCAATGACTGGGCCACACGACGCGGCGAGCCAGCCGTGTTGAATCGCTGGCGACTCAAGCGGGACGACTGGGCATTGAGTTCCCGGAACGACATTGGGTTGATCGGCGTGGAAGAGTGCAAACCCGTGTTGCACATACAGTAAGCCATGCCGTTCTTACCACCCTGAAAATCTGCTGCCAACCTGGTCAAAGCGGAGCCGGGGGAATCATGCTGGAGCAGCACATGATGCTCCGCGGCTCCCTCAGACCCTGGGGGTCAGACGAGTCCAGCTCAGTTCAGGCCACACAATCGCGCCCTGATCCTGCTGCTGAAAGGTGCTCAACCACGCATTGCTCCTGGCCCCCGCCTTGTGCCCCAGGCACTACCCTGTCCTCATGCCACTTTTCGACACCGTACGTGACCTGGCCCCTTATCTGCAGTCATGGCTGGAGTACCAGCGGGACCTGGCGCGGGTGCCGGGCGTACAGGTGGCGGTCCGGGTGAACGGTGAGCTGGCAGCCTCGTTTGCTCTGGGCGTGGCGAACGAGGCCACTGGGCAGCCGCTCACTCCACAGCACCTCTTCCGCATCGCCTCACACTCCAAGACCTTCACCGCGACCGCGATCTTCCAACTGGCCGAGACCGGGGCGCTGCGTCTGGACGACCTGGCGGGCCGCTGGCTGCCGGAACTGGCAGGATCGCCCGCGGCGGGGCTGACGGTGCGCGCACTGCTGGGGCACCAGTCCGGCATCAACCGCGATGGGGCCGACAGCGACTACTGGCAGCAGCTCTACGATTTCCCCGACCGCGACGCTCTGATCGCACGGTGCCGGGCGGACGCCGTGTTCCCACCGGATCAGTTCTTCAAGTACTCGAACATGGGCTACTCGCTGCTGGGCCTGATCATCGAGGCGGCCAGCAGCCAGACATACGAGGATTACGTCGCGGCACACATCACCGGGCCGCTCACGCTGACCAACCTGGGGCCGGAGCTGCCACAGGAACGCGAACCCGAGCTGGCGGCCGGGCACAGCGGGCGCCTGGCAGGAAACGATCCCCGGCGGGTTCTGCCGTCTTCGGACACGCGGGCGATGGCGGCGGCCACAGGGTTTTACGGCACGGCCGAAGATGTCACGGCTTATCTGTCCGCGCACGCACTGGGCCGTGCCGATCTGCTCACAGACGCGTCCAGGCGCCTGATGCAGCGCAAGGAATCCGAGATCCATCGACCGGTCAAGCGCTGGTACGGACTGGGCTTCATCATCGAGGAGATTGGGGACCGCCTGGTCGTCGGCCATTCGGGCGGCTTTCCTGGGCACATCACGCAGTCGTGGCTCGACCCAGAATCGGACCTGGCAGTGTCTGTCCTCACGAACTGCCTGGGCGGCCCCGCGACCGAATGGGCAATGAATCTCATCAAGCTGATCGATCTGGCCATGAACGCGCCGGAGAAGAAGACCACCGACGCGCCGGGCTCCAATCTGGACTCATACACCGGTCGCTTTGCCACCGACTGGGGCGTGTTCGACCTGGTCAATCTGGGAGGCCGCCTGGTATCCCTGGCCCCGCTGGGCAACCCTGCGCTGAGTGTCACGGAATTAACCGTGGTGGACGCCGACACATTGATTCCCAAACCGGAGGCTGGCTTCGGTTCGGTCGGTGAGCCGTTCCAGTTCCAGCGCACGGCGGCAGGCGACATCGAGTGGGTGCGCCAGGGCGGCGGGCAGGCCTGGCCCATTGCGGCGTACCGGCAGCGGGTGGGCCTCGACCCGCTGGCTTAAGCCGTCAGGTGAAGGGAGCGCTTCCTTAGCTCGTGATTTAAGCCGATAACTGTCCTGGTGGTCGGTTTCCCTTTGCCCGGCCCGCTCAAGAAACCCGTTTGGAGCTGGGAGGTGCTTCCCGTGCCCCCGGCACCTTTTCCTGGGGCCGCCCTGTCAATCGTCCGGTTTTGGCTTCGATACCGGGGAGCCGGCCACATGCAACAGCCGTGCACGTGGTGTACCTGTCGTCAATAGATCTTCGAATACTCCTCTTCCAGCAAGGTCTATCTGGAAATGACTTCTTGATACGGTTCGAAGGTATGCCAGTGACCGCCTGCATGGTCAAAAAAGTGCTGGGGTCAATGTGGTGGAACGTCAACCTTGGCCTGCAAAGTGTGAGTGTGGAATCGGAAAGCGACAATGTCTCATGAATCTGGGACTGTGAGCTGAGTTCGGCAAGACGTTGGGCGGACGTCAGACTATTTGACATGTCTGCCACGACTTTTCGATTCGACAACACCTATGCGCGGGACCTGCAGGGCTTCTACGCGCCCTGGAAGCCGGCTTCCGTTCCTTCACCGAGCCTGCTGTTCTTCAACCGGGAACTGGCCCTGGAACTGGGGCTGGATCCCGAAGTGCTGGGCGGACCCGAAGGCGCCGCCATCTTTGCCGGCAACCAAGTTCCTGAGGGGGCCGAACCGCTCGCCCAGGCCTATGCCGGGCACCAGTTCGGCGCATTCTCACCTCAGCTGGGCGACGGGCGCGCCTTGCTGTTAGGTGAGGTCATCGACCGGCTTGGACACCGCCGCGACATCGTACTCAAGGGCTCGGGCCGCACACCGTTCTCGAGGGGGGGCGACGGCAAGGCGGCCATTGGTCCCATGTTACGTGAGGTGCTGATCGGCGAAGCCATGCATGCGCTCGGAATCCCAACCACACGGGCACTGGCCGTGGCGGGCACGGGCGAGCCTGTCTACCGCCAGCAGCTTCTGCCGGGTGCCGTTCTCACCCGCGTGGCGGCGAGCCATCTGCGCGTAGGCACATTCGAGTTCTTCAGCGCACGCCGCGAAACGCAGCGGGTCCGCCAGCTCGCTGACTACGCCATTGCCCGGCATGACCCGGACCTCGCCGATACCACCGACCGGTATCTTGCCCTGCTCCGGCGTGTGGCGCAGCGGCAAGCGGCCCTCATTGCAGGGTGGATGAATGTCGGATTCATTCACGGCGTGATGAACACCGACAATGTGACGATTTCCGGCGAGACAATCGACTACGGACCGTGTGCCTTCATGGAATCGTACAACCCAGACGCGGTGTTCAGCTCCATTGACCATGGTGGGCGCTACGCCTACAGCAATCAGCCGCTGATTGCTCGCTGGAGCCTTGCACGGCTGGCCGAGACCCTGCTGCCGCTCATCGCCGGAGAGGAGGGTGGGGACGCCGTATCGAAAGCCGTCGGCCAGGCGACCGAGCTGATTGATGCCTTCCCCGGGTGGTATGCCGCCGCGCTGCTCAAAGGCCAGAGAGAGAAGCTGGGCCTGCAAGGTGGCGAGGGTGGCGACGATGAGCTGGACCGCGCGCTCGCGGCTGACTGGTTGACGCTGCTGCACGAACATGGGGTGGACTTCACCCTCGGGTGGCGCCGGCTTGCAGATGCGGCGGACGGAAACGAAATGCCGCTTCGCTCCCTGTTCCCCCAACCGCAGGCGCCCGATGCATGGCTCGCCCGCTGGCGATCACGCAGCGAGAGCGAAGGCGGGCGTGCTCCGGAATGGAGCGAACGGGCTGAGCGCATGCGCCGCGTCAACCCGGCGGTCATCCCACGCAACCATCGGGTTGAGGAAGCGTTGTCAGCGGCTTCCGAACAGGAAGATCTCGCCCCCTTCAGGCGCCTGCTGACGGCGCTTAGGCGGCCTTACGACGAGACCCCGGACCAGGCCGAATACACCGAACCTGCCGGTGCGGAGGTGACAGCCTGCTACCGCACGTTCTGCGGCACCTGACGATGCGGGCAGCTGTCCCGCAGCCCATCCGCAACACTTAAGCGCTGCAGGCCAGACAGGCGAGGGCCCCACACTTCCGGCGAAGGGAGGACGTGGGGCCTTGTTGGGCGGTAACTCCTGGAAAGCCGCGCCTGGTGATCAGGGTGGACTTCGCATAGATGGCTGTAAAGCCACAGGCGTCCTGATGAGCTTGACGCCCGATGGTTCTGGACCGGAGCAGGGCAAACCTTTGCCGTTATCAATAATGCCCCCGTAGTTGCCGCGTAGATGTCAACGGCCTCAGCCGTTGGCAGCTGGTGCGCCAGAAATAGCAAAAAGCCCGCCTTTCAGCGGACTTTCTTTTGGTGTGCCCGAAGGGATTCGAACCCCTGGCCTTCTGATCCGTAGGTGGAAGCTCTCCCCTGATTCCAGGGCTCCGACCACGATGAGCACGTCATTTTCCCCCATCCAACGAGGCACATGACCAGCCCAGACCACTCCTGACACGGATCCGCACAAGGCACGCGTAAGGCATGCCCATGTCTTCCCAGGCTTGAACCCTAGAGATCTCACCACCTAAGGCTCCTTCCCCTAACCTCAAGACAAACCTCTACCGGGATCCGAACAGGAGGATGTCACGCCTACAAATGACTTGGAATTTGTCCCTCATGTTTCTGGGGGTATCCGTGGCCACTGCAGGACTGAATTACTACCGGTAACGCACGACGAACTGGTGCACGCTGTCGTCAATGAGTCTTAGGACGAAACGATCGCATCCCTTCGCACTCTTACTGGTCTTCCAGACGTAGGTGTAAGTCGCACTCATAGCATCGTAAGTTAATCCCGCGGCGCTCTCAGCGGAAGCTTCCGCACCGCCTCCAGCGAGTGGTGCGTGACAAGGGACGCTGATGACCCTGGGATACCCCGCAGCAAGAATGTTGAGGCCCTGGTTGCCGCCGAGCCTGAATTTCACGGGAAGTGCAGCACCCGGCTGTCGGGTAGTCAGGCCAGGAAGGTTAGTCACAGGCGGGAGGAACCCGGTGAAGTTGAATCGGGTCGCGAGCGGCAGGGCTTGCCAGTCCGGGCGCCCCATATACAAAGGAACATGGACAGGATTACTCCCATCTGCATTGGTGACAAACCAGCCTGTAAACCAGCCTGGGTGATTTGAGCGTTCAACCTCTACAGAAACCAGGAGCTTATTCCCATCCGGAGACCAGACGGCATGTCCCGCACTCACTGGCATAGGAATTCGCTGCGGCTGGCTACCAGGAGTGACCTGTAATGTGTATATCCCCCCATGAGATATAAGGAGCTTCTGGCCATCAGGTGACCAGGAAAGTGAGGTACCGCCGAGGCCACCGTAAGCCATGGAAGCTACTTTTTCTGACTTCAATCCATCGGGGCTTGAGATGTAGATATCAGCAGGACCATCTGGTCCAGCACTCGGGTTGACTGAAACGTAAGCAATCCTCTGTGCATCACTGGACCAGACGGGGGACATGTACCTTGCTTCGGAATGGCTCGCAGCTGGAATGGCTAAGCGGGTTTTTGCCGTGCCGTCCGCGTTCATTACATAAAGACCGTTGATACCACCATTACCGATGGCGCTGTAGACAAGTTTCCGCCCGTCTGGTGACCAGGAAGCGTGAAACACTCCCCACCCTTCACCAGTCAGGTTGACTTGATCCGTCCCATCACTATTCATCGTGTAAAGTGCGCCGTTATAAGGACCAGGGCTGTCAGGACCAGGGCGGTTAGCGATAAACGCAATCTTTTTTCCGTCGGGTGACCACACCGGATTGAAGTTGTTTCCAACCCCCTGGGTTAGATTTTTCAGGTCAGATCCATCAGGGTTTACAGTGAAGATGTCAGTGCCGTACTCGTCATCACTGGGATCATTCAAGCCAACGCCATAAAAGGCGAGTTTGCCGTTTTTCCCTGAGAATGTCTGGGTTTGTAATCTTGCTGTCTGATCCATGGCGATGGGTATCTGAGCGACGGGCGAGGTACCCCGACCGCAGGCGGCCAAGATCAGACATAGGGTGGGCAGCCCAAAGAAAACAAGTGGGAACGTTCCACGCATGAAGTACCTCCAGTCCAGCGGGCTGATCAATGCAGGCAGCTGCGGTAGGCTTGCGATTACGGTGCGCAGCTCACGTCGCCGACCCGTCTTTTGAGTGCTTCAGTTGTACTTGATGAGAGAAGATAAAGCTAGATTTAAGCTGTTGAAATTCAGTTGTGCAGTACGTGAAGAATGCCCGACCCTGACAAAAGATCAGATCATGCGCCTGTCCCTGATGGTGGGGACCATCTACGCCCTGCTCGTCCTGTATAGCGACTACGCGACTAGCACCTGGTTCGCCCGACCAAATGGTCGGCCGCCCTTCGATGGTTGTGTGCCACTCGAGCACCTCCTGAGCGGTGGACTTCGTGAGCTGTCCGGAATCCGTCGTCTGCTCGCCACGGACCGAAGCAGACAGTTCAGTGCAACTCTGGAGGCCCGTCACCACCCGGGCCTCCTCCCGCAACCGCCCATCGATCTAGACGGCCCGAACTAACACACGCGCCTCAGCGGCCGCCACACAGGGCGAGAATCTCGGACTCCCATTGGAGAACAACTCGACCCAGACCCGGCTCATGCAGACACGCGGGTGGGCAGGTAGGGGCACGCGTTGATGATTGTCCCGGAGCGCTATTGGAACCGCACGCGCTGATCAGTACGTCCTTGAAGGCCTTCCGCAAGGTGAACGACCCGGAGGAGATGCGCGGCTGGCCGGGCTGTGCAGGGCGCCGACCTGTTGACCACGGGGACTTGAGCCCTAAGTAAGCGACCCCAGCTTTATCGATACGTCCTTACAGGGGTCCAAGGTTCGAGGGAAGGAATGCCTCCTCAATATCGGGCAGTGCCGTCAAGCTGGCCATCAGTGAATTAGGATCGACATCATCCTCGGTGGAACGCCACCTTCCTGCCCAGCTGGTCATCGCCTCGCTGGGCGGCCGCAGCTTGACCTTCAGTGGTCAGCTTGTCAGGCTGAAAGTAGGGTCGCCCGGAAGGTCGAGCTGCTTTCGTACCTGCTGAATGTCGGTGATGCGTCGCTGGAGCAGGTTCAGACGCATGTCTCCGAAGTGTGTGCTGTCATTCAACCAGATTGCTGACATTTGATGTCGATGGGGTCGCGTACCCACACCTGCACAATGAACCCCTAACTTTGCGGCCTGTACAGGGGAGCCGTCTTTTCAAGTGAGCTGCTCCAGGATGGTCGGGTCCTGAATCTTGCGGTCTTCGGCGAGCAGCAGGACTTTACTCACCACCTCAGCCGTCCGTGGATCGGGATCGGCGAACGGCAGGAACACGCGGCCCGCGTGGGCGTTGTGGACGGGCACGATGCACAGGAAACCGCCCGGCTGCCGGTGGACCGTGCCGGACCCGAGATGAACCGTGTAGCTCGCGTGATGACCCTGGATCAGGGCGTGGCCATGCTCCAGACGAACATTCGAAAGCTTCAGAAGGCGCAAGGTCTCGCGCAGGAGACAGGCGCGCATCTCCAGGGTGCTCTGACTCGCCTCCGGATCCATACCACCGACGTGCGCCACGCTGACCACCAGGTCCAGGTCGCGCAGAGTCTCACTGAACAGGCGGGGAGGCACGTCAGCCAGGGGCATGGGCTGCGTCTCGTCCCGCCGTACGAAGTACACCGCGTGCAAGGGCGTACCTTCGACTTCGTTCGGGGTGTAGTACCCGAGGGAGCTGTCGACCCAGACGTTGAGTCCTTCGGCGTGATAGGTCTTGCGCACGCCCTCTTCCGGAACAGTCACCCATCCACGTGATTTCAGCAGCGCCGCAGCCTGGGTGGGTTGAACGTGGTGACCGTCGTAGCGTGTGCTCCGGAAGGCGTCCTTCTCCGCCGCGGTGAGCGGGTAGTACTCACGGAACACCTGTTTGAAAGGCTGCGTCACGCCCAGGGTCATGACCTGGGCCTGAAAGGCCGGCCAGTGGCCGTCCAGGAAGAGGTCGTGCGGGTGAGCGAGGCGCAAGGCCTGATCGGCGACTCCAAACTCCCCGTCCAGGGTCTGCAGGATGTCCTCCCGCCACCAGCCGAGGGCCTGCTCGTTGAGCACCCACACCAGGGCGTGAAGCATCGGCGCGATGACAGGATGCCGGGCCAGGTCACGCAGTTCCTGCGGCTGGAAGTGGTCGCCGCGGACCATAGCCTCCTCCAGCGCAGCGCGCATCCGCCCCTGGGTGGCAGACAGCTCACTCACGACCTCCTTAAGCTGCACCACCTGGGGATGCTTCTTCACAGCAGGAGGAAGGTTCTTCAGGACTTTCTCGCCTCGCTGCACCCGGAGGCTCGTCTGCCCGCTCGGGGTGAGGTCGATGCCGACCGTGACCCCGTCGACTTCCACTTCCTGCCGCCAGTCCGGGGCCAGGCGTGCCTCCATCGCCCAGGTCAGGCGCTGAGGGTCGGCGTACCCGGCGGTGCGGGCGAGGTTCTGCATCCCGATGTCTGCGGCGAGGCGTTCGCTGGCCTGCCGCTGGGCACCGAACTGCCGGGCCCCTTTCCGGAAGTCCGAGAGAAGACGGTAGCGGTCCTCGAGTTCCCGGGCGCCCGCGGCCTTGCTCCGGCTCAGGGGCAGCAGGCCCAGGGCCCGCACCGCGTCCTGGTTGCGCTTCTCAGTCACGCGCGCCCGCACGTCCTGCTCCTGAAGCTTCCCGAGCAGCGCCTGCGCGAACAGTTCGGCGCGCTTGTGCCCGCCACTGCTTGAGGCGTACTTCGCGGCGCCCAGCAGTTGGCCGAAGTGCTCCGATCCGAGGGCCCGGTACATCCGGCGGAACCAGGCGACATCAACCGCACCTTCCGTGAGCGCCTGGGCACCCAGAGGGGTCCGCTCGCTGATCTCCGCCTCCCAGGCCGTGCGCACCTCCTCCGGCACGCTCCAGCTGTTGTCCTTGGTGTGAGCGTGCAGCCAGTACACACCGTCCTGCAGGCCCTTCCAGCCCAGGGTGTCTGCCACGAGCGGCGCCCACTGGGGGGCGAACATCGCCAGGTCCAGCAGCCGGGCCGCTTTCAGGCCGAGGGTCTTCACTTCCCGGGCAAAAGTGGTGGGGGTGTCTTCCGGCGAGGGAAAAGCGACGCGGATCAGGTGGCTGTAGGCCGCGTCCCGACTTTCGCTGTGCCCGATATACCCTCGCCGCAAGGGGTTTTTGCCCATGCCGGCGAGAAGGCGCAACACCCGGTCCGCCCCCTGAATGCTTTGCAGGCTGAGGGCCGCCTTCGTGGCTGGTGTTTCCAGGTCACCACGCGAGAGTTCCACGTCCACCACCCGCGCCCGGACTTCATCGACCGCCGCGAGCCAGCCTGGGCTGGTGGGCAGGTCTTCGCGGAGCGTCCGGGACGTGTAGGTTCGCAGGTCACTGAAGCCACCATGGTAGTAGCCGGCGTCATCCGGCCGGGGGCCGATCAGCGTGTCGAGCAGGTCATGCCGGGTCGCCCAGCCGTGCCGTTCCGCCTCGATCAGCAGGTCGACGTCCGGTCGGGAGCGGGGCAACCGGGGAAAGGCGCGGTCCGCGTACACGCTCAGGGTCCAGACGCGCTGACGGTGCTCGGACGTCCACCGATCTGCGGGCGTGAGGGGCTGCAGGTGGCTGAGCAGATCCCGCGGGTCCACCTTGCCCCAGGAATAGCGCGAGGGGAACACCAGTTCCACATCCCGGGGAAGGTAACTCAGGGCGGTCTCCCAGGCGTCCAGGGCCAGGTCCGTGTCGATTGGTCCGGCCTCTTTTGCCAGGAGGGGGATGACCTCCCGGACGAGGGGCGCGTACTCCAGCCATAACGGCACCAGGGGGCCGAACATCCGGTGAAGGGTCTGCTGGCGCAGCGTCTGCTGGGCCGCCGACGTCTCCTCCTGACCGTCCGCGTGCTCGGGTTCTTCATCCACCTCTTCCGTAATGACCGTGCGCCGGGCGACGTAATGGTGAAGCGCCCAGGCCAACCGGGTGAGGTCGCCGGGCTCCCGGCCGGGTCGGCCAGCCCACCAGTCCCGCCACAGATCGGTGAGGGGCGTCTCCTCCCGGCGCAGCATCCGCGGGGAGATATTCCCCAGCAGCACGGTGGTCTGCCCATCCCACCCGGCACCAGTGACAGGTGTTTCCCGGTGCGCGTGGATCAGGTCATCGAGCGCCTTGAGGTGTTCGGCGCCACGCCGCACGTCCCGTGCGTAGTCGTGTTCGCGGGGCTGCAGGGTGGGGATGGCCGCCACCGCATCGGGGTCGAAGAGACCCAGCCCGTTGTCGAGGGTCAGCGCTGTTTCCGGCTGGGTCAGCCGGGCATACAGGATCTCCTCGGTCGTGTTGCCGGGCTGGAAATGTTCCGGCACGGCCCCTCCTGTTTCGAGCAGCAGCTGAAGCCCGGCCTGCCGCTGCTCGGTATTGCGGGTAGCGAGGAGGTGCGCGGCGTTCACGCTGGCGCCCTGAGCGTCGCGGGCCAGCAACCGGATCAGGCCGCGCCGCAAGTCGGCGCTCCGGCGTTTCAGAAGGACGAGCACGACCTCCGTCTCCTCCGGCGCGAGGGTGAGGTCCGCGGCGACCTTCACCGCTTCTTCGGCCACGCTCGGATTCCGGTCTTGCAGCAGGGTCATCAGCAGATCGCGGGTCGGCGCGTCGAGTGCGTGCTGCGCCTGGCGTGCTTTCAGCAGCTGCAGGGCGGAGGTCTTGCCTCCGCTGCTCATCCCGGAGAGGTGCGGGGCAAAGGCGGTGAAGGGCCGGTCGCCCAGCAAGGCGGGCAGGGTATCCAGAATGTCTGCGCGGGCGGGCACCTGTCCCAGCCACGGAAACAGCAGCGAGTCATGGGTCGCGTTCACCCCAAGGCGGGCAGCGTACCCGACCAGCGCCTCGAACGTCAGCCCGCCGGTGTCCGGCTGGGCGTGCCAGCGGTTCACGCGCGTGGCAGCCAGCGCCCCGAGGCGGACGTCGGGATCGGCAAGCAGCCGGGGAAGGTCGTCCGGTTCCAGTTGCTGCGTGGCATTCAGGACCTGGGCGGCAGCCATACGCCGGGCAGGGTCACGGTCGCTCAGCAGGGTCCGGGCGAGCCTGGCCGCTTCGACCGCGTCGTGCATGGCGAGAGTGAAGAGGGCGAGGTAAGTGTCATGCCCGGATCCGTTCTGAACGGCCGAGCGGGCACCCGACGGGTCTTCCAGGTACCCCAGCGCCTGCCCGAGGAGCCCGCGGACGAGCTTCACGTCCGTCACGTCGTACGCGAGGCCGAACCAGACGTCCACCGCCCGCAGGCAGGCGGCGAAGCGCAGCAGGTCCTCCCGCAGGATCAGGTGCAGGAAGCGGAGGAAGGCTTGCGGATGGGCTTCGTCCACCGTTTCGAATATGACCTGCCGGAGGCCTTCCTGGCGCTGTGCGGCGAGCAGCAGTCCCTCGGCCAGGGTCCAGGCCTCAGGGCGTGCGCTGGCCAGCAGGGCCTGGGGCACATGCCGGCCCATGCGGGCCACGGGATGCTGGGTGCCGGCCGTGTCGCGCAGGATGCTGAAGACCGTGTCGTCGTGATCGTCGAGGGCCTGGGCGAACAGCAGTCCCAGGCCCTGGGCCCTCCAGGATGGGAGAAGGCCTGCATGCACCGTGAACCAGGCAAGATCCTGCGGGTAGTCACGCGTGACCTGCCAGGTGGTCCACAGCCAGTTCGCTGCCCGCTCCGCGTGCAGACGGTGCCCGGGAGCGCGGAACGCGCGGCGGTCATACCCCTGGGCGTACGGATGGCGGTGGAGCAGGGCCTCCAGTGTTCTCTGGGCTGTTCCGGAAAACTGGGGGAAGAACAGGTCCGTGAGGGCCTGACGGAGGACGCTGTCACTGCTGTGGAGCAGTACAGCGAGCGCATCGAGGTCCTGTGCGCGTTGCTGGTGGTCTCGGTTGTCCTGCACCAGACGGCGGGTGAGGGCGGCCAGATCCGGGGGGAGCAGTTCGGTCCGTTCCAGGAAGGCTTTCTTCCAGGGTTGCCGGGCCTGCGTGAGGGCCGCTTCTGTATCCATGGTCATCCTCCTGCCAGTGCGGTCAGGCGTAGCAGCAGAAGCGTGCTGTCGGGCTGCAGGGTGAGTGGCTCGTCAAGCGACATGACCTGCTCATCATCGATGAACACGTAGTACAGGCCGTCACCGAAGGCGCACAGGGCGGTATTGACGGCTTGATCCAGTTCGACCGGGCCGGCGCGCTCCTGGGGCGCGATGGCGATGCGGCCCTGCGCCGCTCCCTGGGTGAGTTCCGGGTCGGTCAGGACCCGCAGCAGGCCGACCTCTGCCTGACGGTCACGGTACCGCTCCACTTCGATCCCGACGAGGTGGGTCAGCAGGCTCCGTAAGGTGTGCGGGCCATCAGGAAGTTCGATAGTCCGGTGTTCAAAGGGCGTGCGGCGGCCAACCAGTTTCGTCTCAACCAGCATAGGCGAACCTCCAGGAAGCAGGGACGGTGAGAGGAGTCACAGTCTGATTCTAGGGGCTCGGGATAATTATGTAAATACCAGAATACGCAGTCATCGTTTCGTCAAATTGTACTCTGCCCTACGGCTCTTTTACTGTTCAAGGCCTCCCAGGCGACAGAGGTGGCTGCTCTCCATTCAGACAACTTGATCAGGCCCCACTTGAGGGTTCCAGACGGTCACGCAGCTCTTTCCGAGTTCATCATGGGTCGTACCTCTGACTTATTGATCTGTACGTGGACGTACACAGGTGAATCCCGCTCAACCCCTACACCAGTGACCTTAAGGTTATCTGCGCCTTTATTTCCTTCACCCATCATGGTGCTCCTCGAGAGAAAGAGCCTTCGCAGGACCCTTTTTCGTCTTATGACAATCATGAAGGCAAACTGAAGGGCTGGAGCGGTGCATCTCCGACCGTTTTGTCTTTTTTTTGAGCGCTGCTTTCTACCTTGGGTCAAACCACAGTGACATCGCCTTACGGTACCCAGGGGGAACACCATGAAGACCAAGAAACTTCACGCCATCACGCTTTCTGCCACCATGCTCCTCGCCGCCTGCGGACAGCAGGCCAACAGCCCCCAGGCCCAG